>NZ_CALKTQ010000267.1 GCF_937997465.1 uncultured Campylobacter sp.
TCTGGCGTGCCTACAGCAGTTGATGTTGCATTATGAACGACATACGTATCACCAGCATATGTAAAATAGAATACTTTATTCAAAATTGGAGAAGCGGATTGGTTACTTGCTATTGCAAGATTAATCGCTTCTTTAAGCGTTGTAGCATCTTTTACTACGCTATCCTCCACTCTCTCAAAGCCAGAAGATTGATCTAGGGCATTAAATTTGATCTTATCGCCGCCAGAAGCATCACCTACGACAATATATTTGCTAGCATCCACATCGGTCTTGGAGGCCCTAACATCAAACAAATCATTTCCCGCACCGCCGTTTATAGTAACGGTTTTATTAGCAACTAGAGTTTTTGTGATAATCTCGTCGTCGCCTGCGCCAAGGTCAATATCAACATTGTTTGCAACGTTGTTGGTAAGCATATTGTCAATAAGTGTAACCTTATCGTCCCCGCCAGTGGCCTTTAGTGATAATAAATTTGTATTAGAGTTATCTAAGGTTATAGTACCTTTTTCAACATTTTTAAGTCCGCTTAAGTCGATAGTCCTTACCGTATTGGTAGTATTTGCAGTATTTAAACTATAAATATCATAGCCTGCACCCAAATCGCCCGAAACTTTAATGTTTTCAACAGTATTAAGAGTAGCGTGGTTGCTGTAGGAGATGTCAAGTTTATCGCCTTTTACGGAACCTTCTATATCCGCTTTAAAATTTCTAGCCCCAGCCATTGCAACTTGTATATTGCCATTTGCTCCTGTTATTTGTGAAATTTTAAGGGTAATATCGTTTGCAGCTAAAATCCCCTGCAAATCAGTTAGTCCAAGAGTTTGGCCAAAATCTACATTCATTTTATCTGCATAGATATTGCCAAGCACCGTTTGATGCGCAGTGCCGCCTTTGATAACAAAACTATCTTTTACGAGAGTTTCAATATTTACACCGCCGACTAATATAAATTTTTGAATATTAACGCTATTGTTAACAATGTTTACAGATCCCGCATGCTCGATATCAAACTTTACTTCACCTTGAGTGTTGTTGTTTAAAAACGCATTAATTGTACCTTGCGTATTTAAAGTAGCGTTTAGAGATTGGTATCCTTGTTTCTCCATGGTAGCCTGCAAATGATCTGCTGTCAAGTTTATATCCTGGATAGATAAAGCAGTGCCAGCAACTACGGTAGCTGATGATTTTTCGGACGTTCCTTTTAGATTAATAGTAGAAAGCGACTCAAGTTTTTCGGAGTCTCCTGTGAAATCAAATCTACCGGCCGTAGTAATATCAAGATTTTGCAACGCTTTCATGTTATTATCGTTAGCTTTAAATACGCTGTCTTTTTGAACGCTCACAATTTTCATGGTAGTAGCTTTTTCCGCCTCAAAGCTAAGACCTTTAGAAACAACATCCAAAGAGTCTATATTGAGATTTATAGACGTGGCTTTATTGGCAGTAACTTTTGCGTTTCCTGACATAATGCCTTTTAAATTAACATTAAGACTTGTGGCTTCTGCAGCATTAATGCTTCCTAACTGCGTATCGTATTGGTTGTCATTAACATAGTTGATAGTTTTTAGAGCAGTAGAGTCTATTGTAATAAGATTACCGCCTTTAGTGTTTGTTATATAGTCTAAAGTATCCACCTTAGAATTTATAATATTTACTTTTGTATCAGAAACTTGAGTGTCCTTTAGGCCTATAGTCAATCTAACTACATCCGGCGACTTTTCCAAATCAACAACGGCAGGATGGCCAGGATTGGTAACTGTAGCATTTTTAAATATCAAATGCTCAACAGAAGTCGTAACAAGCTTTCTTGCAGTATCAAGACCACCTGTTAAGTTATCAAATTCTAAAGTATCATAGCCCTTTCCGCCATCAACGCGTAAAACACCGATAGTGCTTGCATCAATGTCTGCTTTAATAGTATCGTCAGCGCTACCGCCTTTTATATTCTCTAGAACTGATTTTGACGCAACCAAATTAGCAAACAACTTGGCCTTCAATTCAGAAGCATCAAAGTTCTTAGTATTTGCAGCAACGGCAACATCTAAACTAGCATCACCGGAAACCTTAACATTTTCAGTATTCACATCTTTAATATAACTTGCTCGACCTTGAGTTTTGATATTTAAAGTCTCTATACCACTAAATGTAGTAGGAATAGAGTTTGAAAGCATACCGATAGGGGTGCTTGCACCTACATTATCGAGTGTTAAATTTTGAACATCGCTATTACCAGATATGGTGCTAGACTGATATGTTAGCGTTATATAGTCATTTCTGAGGTCAGCTACGCTAAAGTCAATAATATTGGCCAAATTGATAACCCTAACAGCATTATTTCCATCAAGTTTGGCGCTCTTAAGACCGGTAACGCCGTTAGCATTAAACTCTTTAAGCGCTCCACCGTTATTTATTAGGTTTAAATTTTCTACATTTTTTAGCTCGCCTGTAGTAAATCCATTAAAATTTGTATTCATAGTAACGCTTAGAGTGTCGTTTCCTGTGCCACCGTCAATTTTGTCCTCAGGATTAAGAGTATTTTCGGAAAATACAGAGCTTGCGACAGCTTTTATGACATCAGTTTTAGCCGTACCGTTAACAGTATCCGCTGAAGTAGTAAGCGTATGAAAATCAGCATTTGCCATCTCGTCTACCTTGACTTTTTGCTCAGCCAAATTTGTAGAATTTGTAGTTCTAATTATCTCTTGGAATGGCGTATAGTTGTAATCGCCTGTACCATTTTGACTGATATTTGAAATTTTCTCCGCCATATATTTAGAAATTTCGGTCTTATTCTCAAATACTTTTGCCGCTACAGGATCCGCTGCTTTGGCTATTGCAGAAGTAGCTACGTCAAAAAGTTTGACGAGCATATCGCCTCTTGAGTTTCCGAGTTGAAGGTGTTTTACCCAGGCATTAATGCCGTCAGGGTCTTGAGAATAATCTTTGCCCAAGATGTTCTTGTAGACCATCTCCACAAAGTCTCTATCTTGATCTATGCTACCGCCGTAATACGCTATAGCCGCATCCGATTTTAGCATATCATTAGCTATCTGCGCTTGAGTTTTAGTTGCTCCTGCGCTTACCCATGCGTTAAAGCCCGCGCCTTCAGGGGCACGATTAAATAACGCTACGTAAAGCTGTGCAACTTGTGCTTGTGTTACTGCCATTAAGGACTCCTTTTTAGTGTGTTTCTTGAGTTTTTGGGTATCTTTACAGAATACTGTTGCTAATTATAGCATAAAAAATCACTTAAAACGTAAAAATTTAAAAAATAAATTTTACTTAAACGCTCTTTGCAAGTCCCGCATCATATCAACCGATATATTAGAATTAAGCCACTGGATTTCCAAATATGCGAGGACCAAATTATAAGATGCCGTTAGCGCTTCGTTTCTGGTTTTAAAAACTCTAGCGCGAGCGTCAAACAAATTTACCGCATCTTTCAAGCCCTCTTCGTAGCCTCTTTCTATTGATTTTACGTAAAGCTCCGCATTTTCCAAAGAGCGCTTCATTAACTCGCATTCGTCGATATAATTAAGATAGTTATTTATCGCTCTTTTTTGGCTGATCTCTATCTCTTTTTGAATATCTTTTTGTTGTTCGACACTAGCTAGTCTTAGTAGTTTACCCTCCTCTACTCTTGAGCTGGTCGCACCGCCCGTATATAAAGGCAGAGTAAATCGCAACATAGTATCTAGCTTTCTTCTTCTGTCGCCCGAATAGTTATTGTCTATGTAATACAAATTTGCATAGCTAATACTAAAATCAAGCGTAGGGAGATGCTCGCTTTTTCTCTTTTTGTATTCTTGTTCTGAGATTTCGACGGCCAAAACGCTGTCTTGAAATTTAAAATTTCTAGCTACATCGCTAAAATTCGACAAATTTACTTTTTTGAAAAATTCGGTATCGATGTTTGAAAAGCTATCCTTCACCTCGATCTCTTGCCCGACTAACTTTACTAGCTCTAGCTTTGCTACTTCGATATTTAGCTTAGCTTTGTTTACGCCCAGCAACGCCTCGTCTAATCTAACCTTAGATTCAAGCATATCCATTTTATTTACCAGCCCGAATTCCAAAGACTTCTGCATTTGGTTATATTTGGCTCGGTTGGCTTCTTCGTAGCTTTGAGCAAGAGCTAGCGTCTCGGATGCGAAGGTGTAGTTAAAATACGCCTCTACGACCCTTTTTGCCAGTTCCTGCTTAGTATTTTCGTACATTAGCTCATTGCCACGAACCCTGATTTCCTCTTGATTTCTTTGGTACCAGATAGCCGGCCTAAATACGCTCTGGCTAAGACTAACGCCTACCTTTTTATAGCTTTCGTTTATTTTTGATACTCTTCGCCTGTCCATTCTGTCGTATTTTTCGCCGACATATGCGGCTTCGGCATTAATGGTCGGCAAAAACATTGCCGTAGCTTGCGATAGCCTCTCTTGAGAGGCTATACTATTATACATGGTCATTTTAAGCTCATTATTGTTTTCAAGCGCCATTTCGTATGCCTGTGAGAGGCTAACGCTTTGAGCAAAAGCTAAATTTGAAGCCAACAATGCCGAAAGTAAAATTTTAGTCTTCATTGAACGCCCTTTTAAACATATCTATAAACGGTTTTAAGACATACTCAAGCATCGTTCTGTCACCGGTTTTGATCATTACTTCGACCGGCATTCCGGGAACTATAAAAAAGTCGTTTCTTTTAAACTCTTTCATGCCCTCTTCGGTAAGCTCGGCTTTAATATCGTAAAACGAGTGACCTGCATTATCCTGAATACTATCGGCCGATACGTACGTTACTTTACCTTCCATGACGAAGCTCGGCCTGTGCTGAAATGCGCTAAATCTAATATCGGCAAGCTGTCCCACATGCACCGTATCTATATCTACTACGTTTAGTCTAGCCTCTACGACATAGTCGGTCTCGTTCGGCACTATACTCATTATTCTCTCGCCGGGCCTTATTACGCCTCCGATAGTATGGAAGGCTAGCTCTACGACGCTACCCTCGACCGGAGATTTTACGATAGTACGCTCGGATTGATCTTTTAAAGCATTATAACGCTGTTGCAGATCCACAAGACGAGTTTTAGCGTCTTCAAGCTTTTTTAATACATCCTCTTTAAAGGTTCTGTCTCTTAATATAATCTGAGCTTGCGTCTCGGTAACCTGGACGTTTAGTCTTGCTATCTCGGCCTTACCCGCAGCTATTTCGCCCTCGACCGCCGTTTTTTCTCTATTTAGGTCGCGTAGCCTGACTTTGTCTGCCAACTGTTCCTTAAATAGCCTCTCCCACTCTTTAATCTCTTCGTTCAAAGATTTTATACGGTCTTGTTTGGCGCTTACTATCGCATTTGCGCCTTTGATTTGATTTTCAAGCTGTTTTATGCGTTGCTTTAGGATGGATTTTTCTTCATCCAAAAGCTTTTTTTGCGCATTAAATATACTCAACTGCCCGTCTATAGCCTCTTTATAGCCTTCGATTTGCTTTATTTCGTCACTAAATTTGACTTCCGTCGCATCGTCTTTTTGGGCTTCCAATCTAGAAACTATGACGCTGGTTCTTAAAAATTCTGCTCTAACTACGCTCATCTCGCTTTGCAAAGCGACGTTTTTGATCTCGACTAGCGGATCGCCCTCTTTGACCATATCTCCGTCTTTAACGAAAATTTTATCTACGACGCCACCCTCAAGGTGTTGGATGATTTTTTTGTTACTAACTACGCCTATTTTACCAGTAGCAACGGCGGCGCTATTAAGGGGCGCCATACCGAGCCAAATTCCAAAAACTCCGACTAGCAAAAATATAACGAACAACCCAAAATTTACGGTGCCTTTTTCACTTTTAAGTATCATCTTAGCCCTCCGCATCTTCTAGGCTTATACTACGCCTTTTTTGTTGTTCTGCGACCTGCGGTTGCTGCGCATTTGCTTTGCCGAGCTCAGCCAATACCGCATCTCTGGCGCCAAAGTACATCAATCTTCCCGCATTTAAAACGGCGATTTTATCAACCAAATTTAAGATATTTAGTTTGTGCGTTATTAGTACTATAGTCGCCTTGCCCTTCATGGACGCAAGTGCGGCAAATAGCGCTCTTTCGCCCTCTTCGTCTAGACTAGCGTTAGGTTCGTCCAGTACGATTATTTTAGGCTCCTTATAAAGCGCTCTGGCAAGAGCGACTCTTTGACGTTGACCGCCGCTTAGGCTGGCTCCGCCTATGCCTATTTTAGTTTCATATCCGTCCGGCAAATTTAATATCATATCATGAACGTTAGCTAGCTTTGCAGCCCGCACGATCGCCTCGCTATCCAGTTCGCCGAATCTCGCGATATTTTCCGCAATATTTCCTTCGAAAAGCTCGACGTCTTGCGGCAAATACCCCACAAACTGACCCAAATGGTCGCTATTGTACTGAGTGATATCGGCTCCGTCCACGCGCACTACGCCGTGAAATACAGGCCACACGCCTAGCATTGCTCTAGCTAGCGAGCTTTTACCAGCGGCGCTCGGACCGATAATCGCGCACATATCTCCGCTTTTAAGCTCGAAATTTATGCCCATCAAAGTAGGCACTTTGCCATGAGGCGGTACTAGGCTTATGGTTTCTAGAAAAATATCGCCTTTTGGATCCGGGAGCTTAAGCTTTTCGTTGTCGGCAGGGAAATCCTCCAAAAACTGCGAAAGTCTAGCATAGCTCTCTTTGGTGTTCTTATAGCTTTTCCAGCTTGAGATCAATATATCAAGCGGAGCTAGCGCGCGACCCATGATAATAGAGCCCGCGATCATCATGCCCGGATTTACCTCCTGCAAGACGACCAAATACGCGCCAAGACCCAGCATCAGCGACTGTGAAACGACGCGAAATACCTTACTGATATTTGCGTACATTCCGGCTTTTACGCTAGACTCGGAGTGAGCTTCTAGAAATTCATTATGCTTTTTGTGCCAAATTTTCTTTAAATTTCCGTTCATGCCCATAGCTTGGATGACTTCGGAATTTCTCAAATTTAGATCGACAAAGCGGGTTTCGGCGCCAAAAGCGTCATTTGACCTTTTTAGTCCGTCTTTAGTCGCACCTTCGTTTAAAAGAGCCAAAATAAACAAAACGATCGCAGCCGCGATACTAAAATATCCAAAATACGGGTGGAAGAAAAACAGTATCAATATATAAAAAGGTAGCCACGGCGCGTCAAGAAACGCAAATACGCCGTTGGTGCTGAGATATTGTTTTATGGTATTTAGATCTCTCATCGGCTGAGAAGATACCCTGCCAGGCTGTCTGGCTGAGAGTTTAAAGATCGCGTCATACACTCTCTCGGACAGCCTTAAGTCTATCTGGTTTGAAAAAACTACCAAAATTCTCGAACGTAAAATTTCGAAAAACATCATACATAGATATAAGAATATAACTATCAGCGTAAGGAAAAATAACGTATCAAGGCTCCTTGACGTTACGACCCTACCGTAAAGTTGTAACATATATAGAGGAGAAGTTAGCATCAAAACGTTTATGAACATGCTGAAAATTCCAGCATATATCATAGCATGTTTGGATTTTTTAATACTCTCCTTTAGTTCATTTACTTTCATTTTCTTTTTTACTTTCGTTTTCTAAAATTCTACCCGCCAAATTTTCCAAATTCGTTAAGCTTCTAATGTGCGCATCTATTAGGCTAACATAGCCCTTTCTAACAAAATCAGCCAAAGTAGCGTCGTCAAGCTCGTTTAGCTTTTTCCTGCTCACGACAGAAAAGCCTTTGATTAGGGTGATTTTTTTATCGTTATCAGAGACGGTTAGCTCTTTGTTTATCAAAATTCCAGCCTTTTTGATCTCTTCTAACGCTTTTTGCGTAGCCTCTAGCTGGGCATTGTAGTTTTGCATAGCGTTTATGGTGTTTTGCAAAAACTCACTCGGCTCTTCGTTTTTCTTGAATAATTTTTCGCCTTTACCTTTTAGCTGAGGCGCATCCTCGTCTATACAAAGGATATTTTTATCCTCGACTTTAGCAAGAGTAAAAGGATAGTTTTGCAAGATCGCAGGTACGTAGCCTTTGTAGTTTTTATCTATTATTAAATTTTCATTTCTACCTAGTAGTACTAGCAGTTTAGGCACTACGTCGTTCGTGAAAACTATAGGTAAATCTTTCTCGCAGAAAAATGCCTCGCTCGCTACTATCTCCGCAAACGGGAAATTTGGTAACGCATCTTGGTGATAAGACACTCCGTTATGTACTTCTGAATTTAAAGCAACTATTTTCATTTCAGTCCTTTTTTTAAAATTTTGAATCTCTATTTTTTTTGCTAAACTTAAGTTTTTGTCGATGCTTCTGAAGGTATATCCGCCGTTTTGTTGCAAAAATGCCAAAACATCTTCAAATTCGTTTATAAAAACGTCTCGGATTTCGTATCTTTTGATGTCGCTTTCTTGGATATAACCCCGCGCTTTATTCCTATTTCTTATAAAGGCGCTATTTAGCTCTTGCATGATCTTAGGTATATTTAAGGATTTCAAAAATAGCGATATGGAATTAGGCTCCAAAATGTAGCCTAAAATTTCCATATCGTATTTTTGGGTTAGTGAACTTAAAATTTCAACATAAAGGTCTTTTTCGCTTTGATCGGCAAAAAAGTTGCCCTTTTGTTTTATCAAAACCATTTCTGATTTTATTTCTCTAACCGCTCTACCCAAAATTTACCTTAACCAGTAACTAAAACATCAAGAATGTGATTGTAATCCTTTTATGCTTAAATAAATATTAAAAAGTGCCAGAGTAACTAATTTTATTTTTTAAGCTACAAATTCTATGGAATAGTTACTGCTTATAATTCCGCGGTAAATGCTCGTTGTATTTTATGATTTTTTAGCCTAGATATCGTAATATACGATGTTTGTCGTTTGCTACTATTAGTACGTAGTACTAAAATTCACTTCTAAGGAGCCAATATGGCAGTAACGCAAGCACAAGTCGCCCAGCTTTATGTGGCATTGTTTAACAGAGCGCCGGAGGGAGCCGGATTAAACGCGTGGGTAAGCGCCGGAGCCGCTAAAACCCAAGCGCAAATAGCCGACGATATGCTCAAAGCGCCGGCCGTACAGTCGTATTTTAACGGCAGTATAGATACCGATAAAGGCTATATCGAAAATATCTATAAAAACATCCTCGGCAAGGACTACTCGCAAGATCCGGCAGGCATAGATGCGTGGGTAAGGCATCTACAAGCCGGCCATACCAGAGGCGAGACACTAACGAAGCTTTTCGAGGTAGCGGCATCGGCGGAGGCTAAGGCGGCCGATCCTAGGGCTGCTAAAATTTTCGAAAATAAATCCGCAGTCGCGGCCTATATGGCGGAAAAAATAGGCGATATCGGCAAAGACGGTAGCGGAAATTTCGACTATGCGCCGTTTCAGGAGATTATCAGGACGACGAACGAGTCAAATTTAGAAGCGCAAAAAGCCAAAATAGACGAGCTAGCCAGCAAAGGCGTCGAAAAGAGCCTAACCGACGGCCTGGACAACATAGCAGGCACCGCGGGCAACGACGTATTTAACGGCGTTTACTACGCAGGCAACGGCACGCAAAAGTCTACTTTGTCGCCGCTTGATAAAATCGACGGCGGCGCCGGCAAAGACACGCTAAATTTGACCGTGTTTAAAAACGACGCTCCGCAAAATTTAACTACGACCGAGCTCCAAAATATCTTTAAAGGCGTAAGCAACGTCGAAAATCTAAATTTGATCTCGGAGACTGGGTTTGACGCCGCCGGAGTCAAATTTAACTTCGGGCTGGAAAATTTAAACATCTCTACCATAGGCGACGTGAGCGTATCCGAGACCGACGCGACGAACAAAGTCTCCATAAACACCACAGGCAAAGTTTCGCTAAACGCAAAAAACGCCCAAGATATCGATATCTCGGCAAAATCGGACGTAACCTTGATCGCGCAGGACGCTAAAACCGTAAACGTAAACAGCGAAGGCAAGGCAAATATCGCCGCAACCGCCGCTCAGACGTTAAATTTGAAAGCCAACGGCGAAACCGAAGTCGCAACGAGCGCAAAGACCGTAAATATCGATCTAAAAAACAAAACCAACGCTCTTAAAAACTTCACGACCCAAGCCGCCGATTTAACGCTTGCAAATTTAAAGATAAACGATACCTCCGGAAATAACGTGCTCATCGCATACGGCGCCAAAAAGATCAGCGTGACGGACGTTGATTTTGGCGCCAACTCCATCCGAACCGACGAACGGGACGTGGATTTTACGATGTCTTACGCGGACGAAGGCCTAGCTAAACTATCTTCAAGTGCGGCCGATAAAGTAAAAACGTTAAATTTACACGCTAAAGCGGGTAAAAAAGGCCAGCTAGATCTAGGCAACATCGCGTCGCTAACCAAGGTCGCGGTAGACGGCGGCATGAGAGAATTTGCTATGGACTTGTCGGCTCAAACAAATCTTACGAATTTTGACTCTAGCGCTTACGAGGGCAATCTCTCGAACCTAAAACTCAAAAACGTCCAAAACGCCACCGCAAAACTAGGCGGCGGGGATGATTTCGTAGAGATAGATAGCGCGGCAAACGTCCATAGTATCGACGGCGGCGCGGGCGAAGACACCATGGTCGTAATCTCTGCCGTAGCAACCGCGGCGACGAACAAGCTTTCTCTTTTAAATTTTGAAAATTTAAAGATAACCGATGCCTTAAGCGGAGCCGTAGATATGACTAAGTGGGCAAATCTGAGCTCCGTAACGCTAGCCGGCGGAGCGGGAGCGGGAGCAAAGATAGATAATCTAGCGAACAACTCTACGATAGTCGTCGAAAACGCCGCGATCGCAAACGACATAGCCGTAAATATCAAAGACGCGGCGAGCGGCGCAGACGATACGCTAATCTTAAAGATAAATCCTAAAGCAAATACGGCAGGCCTGGACAATACCGGAAATTTCGTCATAGACGGCATAGAAAACGTCCGCATCGCCTCAAACGCCGACACGGCAAAAACCGCCGCGGCCAAAAACGTAATAAACCTAAACGCCAGCGACGCGACTAAATGCGCACTATCGGGCGTCTACG
Organism: uncultured Campylobacter sp.; assembly: GCF_937997465.1. GTDB lineage: Bacteria > Campylobacterota > Campylobacteria > Campylobacterales > Campylobacteraceae > Campylobacter_A. The sequence continues at coordinate 11,071 of NZ_CALKTQ010000267.1, forward strand.
TGAGCGGCGACGGCAATACCGAACTAAAACTAGGCGCGAATATCGTAAAAATAAAAGGCGTTGACGCAAGCTCGCTAACGGGCAAATTTACCTTTGACGCGGGGAATCACGTCGAAAGAGGCGGCGTCGTAAAAGGCGGTAGCGGAGATGATACGCTAAGCTTCGGCTCGGTGGCGGGCCTCAAAATAACGGGCGGAGCGGGCAACGACGTCTTTAAGGTCGGCAAGCTAGGAGCGGAGGCAAATTCGCCTTTTGGCACGGACAAGCTAAGCTCCATAACGGACTTTAGCAAAGGCGACAAGCTATACACCGGAGGCGCCGCCGCGGAGGCGAATTCTATCGCCAAATACGACTCGGACGCATCGCTAGACTTCGCCAACAACTTACGCGAAGCCGAAAAGGCGGCCGCTCAGCACGCGTCAAAGAGTGCGTATTTCACCTATCAGTCAAATACCTACATCGTTACGTCCGACGGCGTGCAAGGCGTAGGACAGGACGACTACGTGACCAAGCTAGCCGGCACGGTAGATCTAAGCGGCGCGAGAGTAGATAGCGATCACAATATCGTCTTATAGTTTCGCCTAAATTCATTTTTACCCTTCACAGCGGTAGGCCGACACAGTGCGGTTCTGCCGCCTAAATTTTCATTATTTTTATCTACGATTTATCGACAATCAGGAATTTAATGCTATAATCGCCACGGAATTAAACAAAATCCCAATTTACCCAAAGGAGGCCTTTTATGGCAGTAACAAAAGCACAAGTAGCCCAACTTTATGTGGCATTATTTAACAGAGCACCCGAAGGCGCTGGTTTAAACGCATGGGTTTCGGCAGGCGTTTTTAGAGATCAGGCGCAAACCGCAGACGCTATGCTACAAAGCCCTGCTATCGCAGCATATTTTAACGGCAGAATAGATACAAACAGAGGATACGTAGAAAATATCTATAAAAATATCCTAGGCAAAGACTACTCTCAAGATCCAGACGGCATCAACGCTTGGGTACGCCACCTAGAGCTAGGACACACAAGAGGCGAGACTCTAGTTACTCTTTTCCAAGTAGCAAGATCGCCTGAGGCTATCGCGGCAGACCCTACGGCAGCGGCGGTATTTGCAAACAAAACCGCTATCGCGGCATATATGGCTGAAAAGATAACCGACATAGAAAGCGACGGATCGGGCAACTTTAACTATGCTCCGTTCCAACAGATTATCGAGACCACAAACAGCACCAACCTAGAGGAGCAAAAAGCTAAAATAGATCAACTAGCCGCAGAAGCCGCAGCCGGAAGCAAGACTTTCACTACCGGTCTAGATAATTTCCTAGGCACCGAAGGCGACGATACGTTTAACGGTATCTACTACGTAGGCAACGGCGATAAGACATCTACTCTATCATCTCTGGATACTCTTGATGCTAGAGGCGGTAAAGATACATTAAATCTAACTATACTAAAAAACGGCGCGGCCACCACCTTTACTATGGACGATATAGATGTCGCCATGAGAGGCGTGACTAATATCGAAAATTTAAACATCAAATCAGAGGTCGCATTTACTACAACCACATTTCCTTTAGACAAGGGCCTAGATAACCTAAGCATTCAAACAGCCGGTGCAGTAACTACGACTACCGATACTAAAGAAGTAGTCGCTATAGATACTACCGGAGCACTTAACTTAACTGCAACGGAAGCGACAAAAGAAGTGATAGCAAAATCGTCAGCTGGTGCAGTAACCGTAAATGCAGCTAAACTAGAAGGCAAGGTATCTATCGACGCAGGCGCAGGCGCAAACCTAACGGCAGCCAAAGCCCAAGAAGTCGTCATAAAAGCCAAAGGCAACACAACTATAGCAGATGCCTCAAAAGCTACCAAGGTAACCGTAAATCTAAACGATAAAGCCAATACGCTGACAATAACAAGCCCACTAGCCGAAGCTACAGAGGTAACTCTATCTAGCCTAAAGCTAACAGCCGCTACAGCCGTAGCTAAAGCTACTAAAATAAGCGTAACCGATGTTGATTTTGCTACATTTAATATCTCTACCGATGTAGAAAACGTTGATTTTAGTATGAACTATAAATTTAAAGAAGGTAGCACCGACGCTGAATTAACGGCAGCCCTAGCAGCAGCTAACGCAACAAATCTAACCCTACACGCAAAAGCCGATAAAAAAGCATTCTTTACCTACGGCGGCGCGACTGATAAGCTAGTAAAAGCAGTCATCGACGGCGACGCTAAAAATTTAACCGCTAATTTTAGCGCACAAACAAAACTTGCAAACATCGACGCAAGCGCATTTACCGGAAATTTTGAAAAATTAACCGTCAGTAACGTAGCTAACTCGACCGTAAAACTAGGTAGCGGAAACGACGTAGTAGAACTAACGGCAACAACAAACAAGCAAACTATCGACGGCGGAGCCGGAACGGACCTAGTATCGGTAACTTCAGGTATAGCTAAAAATGGCGCGGGCGATAATGTAACGCTTACCAATTTTGAAGGATTGCAAATATCAAATGCGCTAGCCGATGACGTAGATATGTCTAAATGGGGAGCGTTTAATAACGTCACTCTAGTTCAAGGCGTAAACGCTGGAGGTAAGCTTCAAAAACTTCTAAACGACTCCACTATAACTATAGACACGATCACTCAATCAAACGATCTTGTCGTAGGAGTCAAAGACGCTGCCACGGGCACTGCCGATAAGGTAAATTTTGTATTAAATCCAAAAGGCACCGCTGCAGGTCTAACGGGCAAATTCGTAGTAGACGACATAGAGAACATAGACATAGCGTCAAATTTAGACAACGCAAAAACAGCCGCAGCCGTAAACACAATCGAACTAAAAGCTAGCGCCGACAAAGGCACTCTAGCTAACATAGTAGTAAAAGGCGATGCAAACTCAACAATACTAACTCTAGACACTAATTTCAAAAAGGTAAAAACCGTAGATGCAAGCACTCTTAAAGGAAAATTTACATTTGACGCTAGTGGTCACCTTGATGAAAAATCAGTAATCAAAGGCGGAGCGGGAGACGATACGATAACCTTCGGTAGCAAATCAAGCGTAACTGTAACGGGCGGAGCGGGCGACGATACGTTTGTATTAGGAACCGTAGGCGACAGCGCAGCATTCCCTGCATCAAAAACGGCTACCATTAAAGATTTCTCTAAAGGCGACAAACTCAAAATAGGCGCAAATTTAGGAGGAACCATTGATCAAAATATCGCAAGATACGATTCAACAAAATCGCTAGACTTTGCAAACAACCTATCTAGAGCCCTAGACGTCGCAAAGGCTGCAAGCAACGAACTAGCTTACTTTACCTACACCGATCCTGATAGCAATGCGACAGACACCTATCTAGTAAGATCAGACGCTACCGCTGGCATAAGCGCTAACGACTATGTAGTAAAACTAAACGGCATAGTAGACCTAGCCAATGCTACGCTTGCCGATGCGGGTACAAACCTACAGCTAACCCTCTAATCTCCGCGATAAACCCCGACCTTTCGGGGTTTATCCTTTTTAAACTCTCAAATTTCTCTCTTTCAAATTTTGCCGAACGAATCAAATTTAACGACGGACCAAATTTGCGCTCAAATTTAATCCGCCGCACGTAAATTTGACGGCAAAAATCTAAATTTCGCCGCATCAAATTTAAAATAATCAAATTTGCACCGGCCGTAAAAGCCCTAAAATTCGTCCTTCTCAATCAAATTTGAAAAAATCAAAAAAATTTTACCTCTACCCCTAAAGTTTTTTTGATTTCGTCCGATATAGTTTTTGAACGACAAGAAGTCGTAATTAAACTTTAAAAGGATTTACAATGAGTTTTCGTATTAACACGAACATCAACGCTCTAAACACACACGCAAACGCAGTCGGTAACAACCGCAACCTTTCTCTTTCTTTGGGTAAACTTAGCTCAGGTTTGAGAATCCAAACTGCAGCAGATGACGCTTCTGGTCTTGCTATCGCTGATAGCCTTCGCTCTCAAGCTAGCGCGCTTGGTCAAGCTATCGCAAACGGTAACGACGCTATCGGTATCATCCAAGTAGCGGATAAGGCTATGGACGAGCAGCTAAAAATCCTTGATACTATCAAAGTAAAAGCTACTCAATCAGCTCAAGACGGTCAAACAACAGATTCTCGTCAAGCGCTACAAGCCGACATCGTTCGCCTAATGGAAGAGCTAGACAACATCGGTAATACAACGTCTTTCAATGGTCAGCAGCTACTAAACGGAACATTCTCTAACAAAGAGTTCCAAATCGGCGCTTACTCAAACCAAACAGTTAAAGCTTCTATCGGCGCTACTACGTCAGATAAGATCGGTCTAACGAGATTTGAGAGCTCTAAGCTACTAACCAAAATGGATGTAGTATCTCTTACTTTCCTAAATGTTGACGGAGTAAACAATGTCAAAGTCGCTGCTGCTACCGTTTCAACAGGTCTTGGAAAAGGAATAGGCGCTTTAGCTGAAAACATCAATAAAGTATCTGATAAAACAGGTATCAGAGCTACTTACGATGTAACTCGCATCATGAGCAAGGCCGTAGAAAAAGCCTCTATCCAAAGCTTTGCTATCAACGGCGTAAAGATCGGTGATTTGGATGTGCAAGCAAACGATGCCAACGGCGCCCTAGTAAACGCTATCAACAGAGTAAAAGACCAAACCGGCGTTGAAGCTTCTATAAATACAGAAGGCAAGATGGTTCTTACTAGCCGCGACGGTCGCGCTATGAGCTTTGCTGGCAAAGATATCGATAAAGTTATCGGCGCGAAAGATAAATCAGGCTTTATAGGTAGACTAAACCTAGTAAGACTAGACGGCAGAGATATCAAAATGAAAGGCGGCGGAGGCACTAAGCTCTCAGTAGCGTTCTCATCTGACGGCGGCGCACAGCAATCTGTAGCTATGAGAGATATTCGCGGACAGATAGATAAAAAACTAGCAACTGCTATGGGCTTCCAAAGAATGAAAGCCGATATAAGCTCTAACCAATCAGCAGGCGTTATGACTCTACGCGGCGCAATGGCTGTTATGGATATCGCTGAGTCTGCTCAGAAAACTCTTGATCAGATCCGCTCAGACCTAGGTTCTGTTCAAAATCAGCTTGTTGCAACTGTAAACAACATCACAGTTACTCAAGTAAACGTAAAATCAGCTGAATCTCAAATCAGAGACGTTGATTTCGCTGCCGAGTCAGCAAACTTCTCTAAGTTTAACATCCTTGCTCAGTCAGGAAGTTATGCTATGAGCCAAGCTAACTCTGTTCAGCAAAACGTTTTAAGACTACTTCAGTAGTTAACACTTTAAGGCCGCTTCGGCGGTCTTAGATTTCAAAAACCCAAACACCAATAATTAAGACATCTCCAAAAATAATAGTTAATACAGGCGCCAAATTTGACGCCTGCTCTTTAGAAGTGAATTTTAAAGTCGAGTTTTACCCGCTCGACTTTTTGCTTCAAATTTTATCCCATTTTTCCAAGTCAAATTTAAATTCAAACGGTAAATTAATGCCATTAATTTAAAATTTTTGCTACAATTACCGCAAAAAATTAAAAAGGCTATATTAATGAAAAGCTTAATCATCGTGGAGTCCCCCGCGAAAGCCAAAACGATCAAAAATTTCCTCGGAAGCGACTACGACGTCATCGCATCAAAAGGCCACATCAGAGATCTGCCAAAGACGGCATTTGGTATCAAGATAGAGGGCGAAAAATTTACTCCAGAATACAAAATAAGCGCCGACCACTCCGCAATAGTAAAAGAGATCAAAGAGCTAGCCAAAAACGCCGACCAAATCTACCTCGCAACCGATGAGGACCGCGAAGGAGAAGCCATCGCCTATCACATCGCCTCAGCCATCGGCAAAAAGCCCGAAAGCCTGCCTCGTATCGTGTTTCACGAGATAACCAAAAGCGCCATAGAGGCTGCGCTAAAAAATCCGCGCACGATAAATATGGATAGCGTAAACGCGCAGCAAGCACGCCGCCTGCTAGACCGAATCGTAGGCTACAAGCTCTCGCCACTGTTAAATTTAAAGATCCAAAAAGGACTAAGTGCGGGACGCGTGCAAAGCGCGGCTCTAAAAATCATCGTGGATAGAGAGCGCGAGATACGCGACTTTAAACCGATCGAGTACCACAGCATCGACGCAGTTTTCAAAAAAGACCTCGACGCCGAGCTGGTTAAATTTGAAGCGCAAAAGATAGAAAAGCTAACGATAACAAACGGCGATAGAGCCAAATTTATAGTAGAAAATCTAAAAAATGACAAATTTAGCGTCCGAGAGATCGAAGCCAAAGAGCGCAAAACCGAGCCCGCGCCGCCTTTTATGACCTCGACGCTACAACAAAGCGCGAGCAACCGCCTAGGCTTTAGCCCGAAAAAAACGATGATGATCGCGCAAAATTTATACGAGGGCGTGCAGACGCATCAGGGCTTCATGGGCGCGATAACCTACATGAGAACGGACAGCCTAAATCTCGCCAAAGAAGCCGTCGCAGCCGCGCGAGAGACGATCGAGAAAGAGTACGGCGAACGCTACTTGCCGGCAAAGGCTAAAATTTACGCAACCAAAAGCAAAGGCGCGCAAGAAGCCCACGAGGCGATCCGCCCGACCAATCTTAGCTTCACGCCAGCTATCGCCGCGCAATATCTAGAAAAAGACGCGCTACGCCTCTACACGCTCATCTACAACCGCTTTTTAGCCTGCCAGATGAGCGCTAGCGTGAGCCAAACGCAAAACGTATTCGTCGCGGGCGCAAAGGGCGAGTTTAAAATAAGCGGCCGCAAGGTGCTGTTTGACGGATTTTACCGCGTTTACGGCGATATGGATAAGGATAAAATTTTGCCCGACCTAAAAATCGGCGACGAGATGAGCCTGCAAAGCATCAAAAGCTCGCAGCACTTCACCGAACCGCCGTCTCGCTACTCGGAGGCCGGACTCGTTAAAAAGCTAGAAAGCCTAGGCATAGGGCGCCCTAGCACCTACGCGCCGACCATCTCGCTGCTGACCTCTCGCGATTACGTCAAAGTCGAGAAAAAGCAGCTCGTGCCAAACGAGATCGCCTTTACGATGATGGGCGTTTTGGAGGAGCATTTTAGCGATATAGTAGATAGCGAATTTACGTCAAATATGGAAGAAAAGCTCGATCACGTCGCCGAAGATAAAGCCGACTGGCAAAAGCTTTTGAGCGATTTTTATCATCCGTTTATAGATAAAATTTCAGCTGGCAAAACGGGCATAAAAAGCCAAAAAGTCGCCACTCCGATCGGCGAAAAGTGCCCTGAGTGCGGCGGCGAGCTACTACTGCGAAAAGGGCGCTACGGCGAGTTTATCGCGTGCGGAAATTTCCCAAAATGCAAATACTCGCGCAATATCGCAAAGGAAGGGCAAGGCACGCAGGAAGGCGAAGCGGCGACAAAACCGAAAAAAGAGCTCAAAAAGATCGACGTGCCGTGTCCAAAATGCGGCGGCGATATCGTCGAGCGCATCAGCCGCAGAGGTAAATTTTACGGTTGCGCAAACTACCCCAAATGCGACTTCGTCTCAAACTACGAGCCAGTCGCCGAAAAATGCGACGAATGCGGCGGCGATATGATCAAAAAAGAGCTAAAAAAGGGGACGTTTCACGAGTGTACGAAGTGCAAGAAAAAGGTGCAAATCGCGGTGCAATAACGGCGGCTTGTCTTTTTGGTTTATACTTCGTTAGAAATTTCGCCGAAGCTCGGTTACATACTACTTGTATGCGCCCTCGCTCGGCTCATTTCCGCCTCGTCTAAAGAAAAAATACGGCGCCTTCACTTTTTACGTTCAAATTTGAAGCCGAA
>NZ_CALKTQ010000268.1 GCF_937997465.1 uncultured Campylobacter sp.
AAAATTTACGAGATCGGCGTCACGGGGCTTAGCGGCGGACACTCTGGCAACGAGATACACAAAAATATCCCAAACGCGACGAAGCTGCTGGCGAAATTCCTCGCCGAGGAGGGCTGTGAGCTCATTGGCCTGGATTTTGGCGAGAGGAGCAACTCGATCCCCGCAAACGCCGTGTGTAAGGCGCTGTGCGCGCATGAGCCAAAGCAGCGCGGCCTCGCGTGGGTAAAGAGCCTGGGCGATGGTGAAGCGGACGTGCTGGTAAATAGCGGCAAAATTTTAGCGCTCATCAACTCATTCGCCCAGGGCGTGCGCAGCTACGACACGCAGCTTGGCATGGTAAATGAAAGCATAAATCTCTCGACCGTCAAGCAGAAGGGTGAAGTGATCGAGTTTGACTTTTTTGGACGCGCGATGAAGCGAGAGGGGCTCGAAAATCTGGGTTTTGAAACCGCTACGCTGGCTAGCGTGCTGGGCTTTGATGTGAGAGTAGCCGACCGCTCGGCGAACTGGGCGCCGTGCATCAGCGACTTCGCGCATCTGGTGCTTGAGGAGCTGCAAAAACAAAAGCCGCAAGCGAAATTTGCCGCCGTGCATGCTGGCCTTGAGTGTGGCGTACTGGTCGCAAAACAGCCCGAGCTGCAAGCCTGCTCCATAGGCCCAAACATCCACTCGCCTCACTCCGTGAACGAGCACTGCGAGATAGCGTCGGTGGAGATGATGGCGGAAGTGGTAAGAAACATAATCGCTAGACTTCAGTAGCTTGGAAAGGCTTGTCTTTTGAGCGTCTTTGAATGAGTTTGAAATTTTAAGTCTGCGACAGACTACCTGTCTAGCCTTGACTTAAAATTTCTGCACAGCATTCAAATCCATCTCAAAAATACTTCGCCTTAAAATTTTTGCGGTGGTTTGTCTTTTTCCTTTATACGTCGTTGGAAACTCCGTCGGCTTCGGTCACGTATTGCGTATACGCTCCCTCGCCTCCGTCGTTTCCGCCTAGTCTAAAGAAAAAATACTTCGCCTTTATTTTATTTGGGCGGCTCGTCTCACGAGCGCTTTTTAAAGAGATTAGAAAATTTTAATCTACGACAGGCTACATGCCCAGTCTTGATTAAAATTTTCTGCACAACTTTCAAAATCATCTCGCGATACTTAGCCCTGGCTTCTTGCATTCAAATTTGGTTTTAAAATTTGCAGTGATTTTTATAAAATACATCTCATAATAAACGTAGTTGTCAAAAATCAAAATTTTAAAATTCCGTCAAATTTAAGTGCGTAAATTTAAGCCCACATTTGTAGGCTAAAATTTTAAGGAAAATTCTTATCTTTACTGCTACACAGCTCGTTTAAAAAGCACTCCTTGCAGTTTGGCTTGATCGCTTTACAGGTGTAGCGACCAAAAAGCACCATCGCTTGATGAAGCGTATTTAGCTGCGTTTTAAAGGCTTTGGTTAGATCAAGCTCGACGGCTTCGGGCGTCCTGCCCCGGCTAAGGCCAAGCCTGTGCGCCACGCGAAAGACGTGCGTATCCACCGCCATCAAATTTGATCCGAAATGCTCGATCAGCACGACGTGAGCAGTCTTTTGACCCACTCCAGCTAGACTCATCAGCTCCTTTTCGGTCGTTGGTATCTCGCCGTTAAATTCGCTCATCACGCTCTTTGCCATTTTGATCAAATTTTCTGCTTTGTTATTAAAAAAGCTACAGGAGCTTATGAGCGCTTTTACGCTGGCCAGATTTGCCTGCGCTAGGCTTGCTACGTCCGGATATGCTTCAAAAAGCGAAGGCGTGATCAAATTTACGCGCTTGTCCGTGCACTGCGCGCTTAACATCACGCACACGAGAAGCTCGTAGAGGTTGCGGAATTTAAGCTCGCTGCCCGCGTCTTTGAAATTTTCTAAAAATAAATTTTTGATAGCGTTTATATCTTTTTTCGTTCTCATAGCGCCGATTTTAGCCGTTTTTATTTAAATTTTCGATGAATTATAACTTATATTTAATGACTTTCCTGCTATAATCACCCTCGCAAAAATCTAAATTTAAGGAACAAAGATGAATAAAATTTTATTCGCATCTCTTAGTTTGGCTGCGGCTTTAAGCCTAAACGCGGCGGAGTACGCCACCGTAAACGGTTCTAGCATAACCGATAAGGACGTGGCTTTCACGCTTGCTGCTATGCCTGGCGTTACTCTTGAGCAACTGCCTAAAGACACTCAGAAAAAAGTAATCGACGAAACAATCAACAGAAAACTGCTTCTAGACGAGGCTAAAAAGAGCGGACTGGATAAGACCGACGAATACAAAGCCGCTCTTGAAGAGCTAAAAAACAACCTTGCGCTTGATCTTTGGATGAAGAGAATTTTCGACAATATAAAAGTAAGCGAAGGCGAAATCAGCGACTTTTATAATAAAAACAAAGCCGAATTTGCCGTGCCTGCACAAGTAAGAGCCAAACATATCCTAGTGGCTACTGAAAAAGACGCAAACGACATAATAGCTGCGCTAAAAGGGCTAAAAGGCGACGAGCTGGTTAAAAAATTCGAAGAGCTAGCAAAATCTAAATCTACCGATCAAGGCTCTGCGGCTAATGGCGGCGAACTAGGATGGTTTGGCCAATCTCAAATGGTAAAACCTTTCGCGGATGCTGCATTTGCTCTTAAAAAAGGCGAAGTAACTCAAAAACCTGTTAAATCAAATTTCGGCTACCACGTAATCCTAAAAGAGGATAGTAAAGCTGCCGGCACAGTAGCTCTAAATGATGTTAAGCCTCAAATCGAGGGCAGTATAAAGATGGAGAAATTTAGAAACGATATCAGAAAAAGAGGCGACGAGCTTCGCTCAAAAGCTAAAGTAGAATACAAATAAGGTCGATAAAATGGGTGTTTTAGACGTAGTAAAAGCCGGCGTTTTAAGCGGCGATGACGTAACTAGGCTGTATAAATACGCAAAGGAGCAGGGTTTTGCCTTGCCTGCGGTAAACGTGGTCGGAAGCGACTCGGTAAATGCCGTTTTAGAGGCGGCAAAAACGGCTAACTCACCCGTTATTATCCAGTTTAGTAACGGCGGAGCTGGCTTTTACGCCGGCAAAGCTTGCGGAAATGCCGACGTACTAGGTGCGGTAGCGGGCGCGCAGCACGTGCACTTGCTAGCTAAGGCTTACGGCGTGCCCGTGATCCTACACACCGATCACGCGGCTAGAAAGCTACTGCCGTGGATAGACGAGCTCATTAAATTTAGCCGCGAATACAAAAAAGCTCACGGCGTGCCGCTTTTTAGCTCGCATATGCTTGATCTTAGCGAAGAAAGCTTGGAGGAAAATTTAAGCACTTGCGAGAAGTACCTAAAAGAACTTAGCGAGCTTGGCATCAGCCTAGAAATCGAGCTTGGCGTAACCGGCGGCGAAGAGGACGGCGTGGATAACACGGGTGTTGATAATGCACTTCTTTATACGCAGCCTGAAGACGTCGCGCGGGCATATGAGCGACTAAGTAAAATCAGCGATAGATTTAGCATAGCGGCAAGCTTTGGTAATGTCCACGGCGTGTATAAGCCTGGCAACGTCGTATTACGACCGGAAATTTTGAAAAATTCGCAAGCATACGTTGCGGATAAATTTCAAACCCTAACCGATAAACCCGTAAATTTCGTATTTCACGGCGGTAGCGGTAGCGAGCTAAAGGATATCAAAGACGCGGTCAGCTACGGCGTGGTAAAGATGAATATCGACACGGATACGCAGTGGGCGTTTTGGGATGGCGTACGCGGCTACGAGGCGAAAAATCGCGCTTATTTGCAAGGTCAGATCGGTAACCCCGAAGGCGAAGATAAGCCTAACAAAAAATACTACGATCCGCGTAAATTTTTACGCGCCGGCGAGGAGTCGATGGTAAAGCGCCTACTAACGGCGTTTGAGGACTTAAACTGCTTAAATAGAAATTAAGGCTTACAATGGAACCCAAAAAAGAAGCGAGAAACGATAATTTCACTGATTTGGCGTTGCCTGAGGTAAAAGGCAGGCAATCTTTTTTCGTGTATACGAAAATTATATTTTTGCCGACGGCGATATATCTCGTCGCGCTTCTTGGGTATTTGGGGTATATAGATTTTCAAATCGGCCTACACACGGTTATTATGATGGGTATTATTTGGGTTATTTCGCTAATCTTTGCTAAAAATAGCGCCGAGCTTGCTTGTTGTTATTTTGAGCAAAGCGGAGCTGATTTCAAGCGAAATTTAAAAGAATACATCATTAAACATCTTTTAGTGATCGGTAAAGATACGAAATCAAACGCCGGATTTGATGAATTTGTCGCCTACTATACTAGAAATTTACGTAACGAAAATTTCGCTTCCGTGGGTGCGGGCATCTTTCCGATGCTGGGTATTTTGGGAACATTTATCAGTATCGCGGTTTCTATGCCGGAGTTTAACTCTTCAAATACTACCGAGCTCGAAACTGAAATTTCAACCCTTCTTAGCGGCGTGGCGACTGCGTTTTACGTCTCAATTTACGGTATTTTTCTAGCGCTTTGGTGGATATTTTTTGAAAAATACGGAACGAGCAAATTTGAAACGCTGGTGCGAAGACAAAAAAACGCTACGAGCGGCTTTTTCTGGACGAAAGAGGAGCTTGATAGAAGATATTTGCAAGAGAATTTAAGACACTTTGAAAAGATCGGAGTGATCTTTGAGCATGTTAGTAACGCCGAGTTCTTTGAGGAGCTTGATAAGACTATCGAGGCTAAATTTAAAACTTTTACAAATATCTTGAAAAACGAGGAAGAAGCTGTCAAGCTAAGCGGCGAACACATCAAGCAAACGATGAATACGCTGCTAAAATCCTCGAAAGATCAAAAAGATCTTATCAAAGTCCATGCTGAAATCTTGAACGTTATCAATAAATTTAACGGTAACATAAAAGATATGCAACTAAAATTTGCCGAGCAGTACAACCGTCTCTATGATGTGGGCGGCGAGCGTATCGCAAGGCTCGAAAAGAGCGTGGGCGAGCTAGAGTATAATGTTAAAAATTTCAGTGAGTCTCTTTCTAAATTTAGTAGTGAAATCTTAGAAAAACAAAAACTTGCAATGGATGGCTTTAAAGAGAGCTTGATTGACGGTGTACAGGCATTTAAAAAGGCCTTTGATGACGAAGCAATCGAGGCTTATGATGATAATAGCGCGCTCATTGAAGGGCTAAAGCAAGACATCGACGAGCTTGATAAAGAGGCGAATGAGATCTTGCAAACCATCGAAAAGGCGAGTATGCTAGATGAAAACGCGTAACGAGAACAAAAGCGGAGACCAGACCTTTTGGATATCGTATGCGGACCTGATGGCTGGGCTGATGTTTGTTTTTATGCTCATCATCGGCGCCGTTGTCGTAAAATACGTCCTTAGCCAAAGCGATCTGGCAAAACTACAAAAAGACTTAAGCGAGCGTGAAAAGCAAATCGCCTCATCACAAAGCGAGCTCGTTCGTAAAGAAAATGTCATAAAAGAAATTTTTTCAAATTTGGACCGCGCAAAGAGCGAAAATAAAGAGCTTGCCGACATAAACAGGCTCGTAAACGAGATGCTTGAAGGCGTCAAAAAAGAGAAAAACGAACTCACTAATCTAACCCAAACCTACGAGATAAATCTAAACGACGCGAATAAAACTATCGCGGATTTGCAGGATAGAGTGCTACAGCTGGGGCAAATTTTAGCGCAAAAGGACGAGGCGCTAAATGAGCTAAATGCAAAATACGGCGATGAAGTCTCAAGATATACCGCGCTGGAAGAGGATTTTAACAAAACAAAAGACAAGATCAAAGACATCAGCTCGCTTCGCTCAAACGTCATATCAAATTTACGCGCTAAACTTGGAAACAAGGTCAGCATAGATCCAAGCTCGGGTGTCGTGTCGCTGCCTGAGTCTATACTTTTTGACACGGGTTCGTACGAGCTAAGAGACGAGGCAAAGGCACGTCTAAAGGAAATTTTGCAGACTTATTTCGAGGCGATTTTAAATAACGAAGAGATCGCAAAACACATCGATAGGATCGTGATCGAGGGGCATACAAACTCCGTTGGTAGCTATATGTACAACCTTGATCTGTCGCAAAAGCGCGCGTATTCGGTACTAGACTTTATCTACTCGTGGAACAAAGACAAGCGCCTAGAGCACTATCTCATCGCTAGCGGACGTAGCTTTAGCGATCTGGTGATGAAAAACGGCAAAGAAGACCCCGACGCATCCAAGCGTATTGAGATCAAATTTTCGATCTCGGACAAAGAGTCGATGAAAGAGATGCAAGATCTCTTGGAGCGGCAAAATCAAAAGTATTCAAAAGACTAAATTTAACGGACTCGAGTTTTACGTACTTCGCGACGACCTGATGGATGGCGAATTTAACGGCAACAAGGCTAGAAAGCTGGAGTATTTCCTGCATGCTGGTCTAGGTGGCATAAAACGCGTCGTTAGCTACGGCTCAAGTCAGTCAAACGCGATGTATAGCCTAAGCGTTTTTGCGAAGATGAATGGGCTCGAGTTTCACTACGTAGTTTCAAATTTAAACTCAAATTTGGCGTCAAATCCGATCGGAAATTTTAAATTTGCCCTTGAAAACGGTATGAAAATCTATGTAGATAAAGATAGGCGGGCGCGGGCTAGGGCTTTAGCTTGTGAGCTGGCGGGATTAAAAGAGGGCGAGATTTACGGCGATGAGGCTGTAAATTTGACGGATGCTTCTGATAGAAACGGGTTAAATTTAAAGGATACGGGCGGGTCAAATTTGAGCAACTTTGACGAACGGCTCGGTTTTACGGATATAAATTTAAAT
>NZ_CALKTQ010000269.1 GCF_937997465.1 uncultured Campylobacter sp.
ATAAAATTTTTAACTTAAATGTAGAAGAAATCATTATTGTATTTCATGTTTTATTTATTGGATTTGGTTTTTTGATATTTTGTGTAGGCTGGTTTTTGTTTCTAAAAAAAAGACTGAGCAAATTTATTTCGGTAGTAGTAACTTTAATACTTACTTGTCTAGTTTATAAAGTAGGTGATGTTTATATAGTATTTTATTTTATGTCATCTTTTATCCCTATTTTTTTATATTTAATGAATAATAATAAAGTAATCAGTATAATACTTGCACTATTTATTTTATCTGCTTTTTCTGCAATATCAAATTCAATACGCTCCTATTCTTTTGTTCCAACTATACTTTTTATAGTTGTATATTTGATTATAAATTCAAAAATATCAAAAAGATATTTTTATATATTTTTTATAGTTGCTACTTTATTATTTGCCAATATTCTCCATATAATATATGAAAAAAGTGTTAATTATAATTTGTTGGAGCTCAATCAAAATGCTAATTTAAATACTAAACATGCTTTTTGGCATTCTGTATATGTTGGTTTAGGATATGTGGATAACGAGTATATACCGCGCTATCTTGACGAGGTAGCTATGCAAAAGGTTTATTCGATAGATCCTAGTATTGGGTATTTATCAAAAGAGTATGAAGAGGTATTAAAAAATGAAACATTTAAATTTATTAAAGAACATAAGATGATTGCGATACAAAATTTTGGGGCAAAATTCGGTGTTATGCTTTTATATTTTTTGATTTTTTCAAATATCGGATTTTATTGTTTTTGTGCCTCACTAAATAAAAAGAAAAAAGAATTTCTTATTCCGTGCTTATGCGCACTGGGCTTTAATTCGATTTTTGGATTTTTGGTTATACCTTCTATAGAGTATCTAATAGGATTTATATCGTTTAGCGTAATTTTCGCAATCTATTATATAGATAATTATATCAATGAAAAAGGGTTTTCAACGTGATACAAGCAATAGTTAAAAAAGGTAAGGTTTTAGCAGAGCAGATCCCTGCTCCAAGCGTTTCAAGGGGATGCGTTCTTATAAAAGTAGTAAATAGCTGCATATCGGCGGGCACCGAGATAAGCGGCGTATCAAATAGCGGTAAAAGCCTAATCAGAAGGGCTTTGGAGCAACCGGAGAACGTAAAAAAAGTCATCAATATGGTGAAATCCGACGGCATAGCCAGCGTCTATGCGAAGGTAAAAGGTAAGCTTGATAGCGGAAATCCTACTGGCTATTCGCTTAGCGGCGTCGTCATAGCGGTCGGAGAGGGCGTTTCAAATTTTGAAATCGGTGAGCGCGTCGCCGCAGCCGGTGCGGGACTTGCAAACCACGCAGAATACGTAGACGTACCTAAAAATTTAGTTATGAAAATGCCGCAGGATATGGACTTTGAACGGGCTTGCACCGTAACGCTCGGCGGCATAGCGATGCAGGGCGTTAGGCGGATCGATCTAAGGTTGGGCGAGACCTGCGTAGTTGTGGGAGCTGGGATTTTGGGGCTTCTTGCGGTGCAGATGCTTAAAATTTCAGGAGTGAGGGTCGCTGTCAGCGATTTTGACGATAGGCGCTTGCAGATAGCAAAGGAATACGGCGCCGAGCTTGTTATAAACCCGTCAAAAGACGATTTGCTAGATGTCGTTGCGTCTTGGAGCGGTGGATATGGCGCCGATGGAGTACTATTTACCGCCGCTACGAGCAGTAGCGAGCCGCTGTCGCAAAGCTTTCAGATGTGCAAGAAAAAGGGCAGAGTGGTGCTTGTAGGCGTTGCCGGCATGCAGATCAATAGAGAGGATATGTATAAAAAGGAGCTTGATTTTCTCATCTCCACATCCTATGGCCCCGGTCGCTACGATAAGAGCTACGAAGAGCAGGGGCTTGATTATCCGTTTAGCTACGTAAGATGGACCGAAAATCGAAACATGAGCGAGTATCTAAGGCTGGTAAATGAAAATTTGATAAAGTTGGATAAGCTCATAGACGCAAAATACCCTATCGAGCAGGTAACAGAGGCGTTTGAGTCGCTGCAAACATCGCAGAATAAGCCGCTTATGGTTTTGCTCGACTACGGCGAGGCAAATTTGGCTGAGCTTGATAGCTATCTAAATCACGATAAAAAAATCGTTATAAATTCCGCGCCCGTAAACAGAGACGTGATAAACGTCGCGTTCGTAGGCGTCGGTGGATTTGCTACCGGGATGCATTTGCCTAATATCTCAAAGCTTACGGACAAGTATAAAATTTACGCGGTAATGAACCGAAGCGGACATAAGGCAAAGGCGGTGGCGCAGCAATACGGAGCGAACTACGCTACTTCAAATTTAGACGATATTTTAAATGATAAAAACGTTGATCTGGTGATCATCTCCACGAGGCACGATAGCCATGCGGAGCTTACTTTAAAGGCGCTTGAAGCGGGCAAAAACGTATTTGTAGAAAAGCCGCTTGCGACAAACAAAGAGGAGCTAGAAAAGATAAAGAAATTTTACGAAGGTGGAGGCGACAAGCCCCTTTTATTCGTGGGATTTAACAGGCGATTTAGCGCTTACGCGCAGGAGATAAAAAAGCACACGAGCGCTAGAATAAATCCGATGATAATTAGATATAGGATGAACGCTGGCTATATACCGATGGATCACTGGGTGCATGAAAACGGCGGTAGAATGGTGGGCGAAGCGTGCCACATAATAGATCTAATGACGGCGCTAACGGGAAGCGAGATAGAGGGTATATTTTCACAGGCGATCACGCCGAGTAATGAAAAATATAGCGCCGAGGATAACAAATCCATCGTCTTAAAATACAAAGACGGTTCGGTGGCAAATATCGAGTATTTCGCAAACGGTAGCAAGGAGCTAAGCAAGGAATTTATGGAGATCCACTTCGACGGCAAGAGCATCGTTTTGGACGATTATAAAAGCCTAAAAGGATATGGAGTGGGGCTGAAAGAAATTTCAACGAGCATGAGTCAAAAAGGGCAGCTTGAAGAGCTTGAGGCGCTATTTGGGGCTCTAAAGGGAAGCAAAAAAGGCTGGCCGATAGAGCTTTGGGATATGGTGCAGACGACGGAGATTTCGTTTTTGATATGAGTTTGTTAGTGCAAGATATACTTAAAAAATACGATAAAATTTTAATAATCGGACCATATCCGCCTCCTCTTGGCGGAGTGTCGGTTTATATTTATAGACTGAGTAGGTCGCTAGATAATTCGCAAGTATTTGATGTATCCAAGAAAGGTTTTAAGAAATATATCGATTTGTTTGCGGTATTGTGCAAAACAAAATTTCGAGCCGTAAATATTCACTCGTTTAGCATGATGATAGTTTTTGTGCTTATGATTGCTAGACTTTTTAAAAATTTTGATTTAATTGCTACTAGCCATAATCCAAGGTTGTTTGAAGAGTCCTCTAAATTTAAGGCATTGGTTTATAGGGTTTTTTTTCATTACATAGATGTTTTGGTGGTGGTTAATAAACACATTTTGGACGATTACAAAAGTAGGAATTTGCATATTCCAAAAAGTATTATAATCGAGCATGCTTTTTTGCCGCCGCCGTTAGAGGAGGAAGATAAAATTTTAGCTACCTACCCCGAATCTTTTTACGATTTTATAAAAAGTAAGACGCGAATAATAACGGCAAACGCATTTCAAATATCTTTTTATAAAAATACCGACCTATACGGACTTGATATGTGCATAGAACTTACGGCTAAACTAAAAAACGTATATCCAAATTTGGGATTTGTTTTCGCACTAGCAAACGAAAAGGTTAATACGGAGTATATAGATAAAATGCATCTGCGTATAAAAGAGTTAAATTTAGAGGAAAATTTTTATTTTCTGACTGGGCAAAAAGAGCTTTGGCCTATATTTAAAAAGGCTAGTTTAATGATAAGACCTACAAATACCGATGGCGATGCCCTTAGTATTAGAGAGGCTTTATATTTTAAATGCCCTGCGATAGCTAGTGATGTATGTGATAGGCCAGAGGGAACAATTTTGTTTAAAAATAGAAATTTAGATGATTTATATGATAAAGTAAAGGATGTTTTATGTTAGATAATGTGATTTTTAGAAAAGATGAAATAATAAAAATATGTTGTGATAAAAAAGTTTTACACCTAGGATTTATACAGCATAAGTTGTATGAACAAAAAATCAAATCAAATGATTGGCTTCATAGCAAAATTGCAGAAGTTGCTAGCTCCTTAGTCGGTTTTGATTATTTGCAAGAAGATGTAGAAATTTTGAAAGATAAATACGGATATATTGCATATTACGCAGATGTTACTCAACTGGATAAGCTTGAATATCAAGATAAATTTGATATTGTGGTATGTGGAGAACTGATTGAGCATATTGAAAATCCTGGTTTAATGCTGGATGGTATAAAAAGATTTATGCACGATGAATCATTATTAATTATCACTACGCCGAATCCTTGGTCTAATGAGCGTATTAAGCTAATCAAGTCTGGGAATCTCGAAAATTTATGGTTAAATAAAGAGCATGTTTGTTGGTATAGCTTTGAGACCTTAAAGCAATTACTGGATAGAAAAGGATATGTAGAGAAAAAATATGACTATTATTACTCAGAAAACAAAAATATGTTTTTTAAGACAAAATCCTTTTTAGATTATATTAAAATTTTGAAAAGAATATTAGTATACCGGCTCACTAAAAGACAAAATTATGATGGCCTATTTTTTATTGCTAAAGCAAAGAGTAGAGATGATTAGTAAAGCGAAATGGTTTTTAGATAAAACCTCTCCCATTATTTTCGGTATAGACGATATTACAAATTCAAAATGTCAGTCACGTTTTTTAAGAGAGCAATGTGATTGTGGTTATCTTGGATTAGGCGATGGAGGTCTATACAATTATTTTGTAAACTATTTATTAAATAAATATCCAGAAATTAGAGTTACATATTTTTTGGTAATGAATTCGCACTCAACATATTTAGATAATGGTAAAACTGGATCTATATACAATAATGATGATTTTTTAAAGCTATTAAATTCCATTCTTGGTAGATCTGATGAGATAGCATACCATGGACATAATCATGGATATTCCAATGCTACATTGATGGATAGAAAATGGTGCAGAGAATTTGAGCAGTATTCTCCAAACGAATATTTTAATATTATAAAAAATGATTTAAATCTTTTCAAAAAAAGATTTGGCTACCAAATTTTAGGAGGAAGAACTCCGTGCTATAGTTTTAGAGAGGATTTGGTTGGAGGACTAATTGACTTAAAATTTCGTTGGTGGTCCTTTGACTTTAAGCCTTTTACTAATAATATTTCTTTGAAGTATGGCGATGATAAAATTATAGAAATGCCATCAAACATAAGCGGCGATGCTTTTATATATGGAGGAAATGCAATAAAAAGTAAAATTAAACACTTGCTAAATATCGTAAAGATAGAAAAAATGATGAAAAGTAGATATGTGATTAGTATAGCGGAGCATTTTATGAATGCTAGACCAGATGGAAAGAGGCAAACACCAAATGTTTATAATGATATAAATTCTTTAGATTTTCTCTTCGGCTATTTAAGGAATAAAGATGTTTGGTATGCTACTTTTAGTGAATGTGCTAATTATTACGAGAGCTATAATAATACCTATATTTTAGATATGGGCGATGGAGCGTTCGAAATAAAATATAAAGGTGACTGGAAAATGTTTCTAACATTTATTTCGGAACATAGATATTTACAAAATATACAAACTAAAGAAATTTATGAAGGCTTTATGAAAGATGATAAGTGGCTTTTTAACAATTTAGTTGAAGGAATATATAGGGGGGCGTAAAATGTATTTTGATAGACATTTTTCTTTAATTACTGGATATAGATTTTTGTTAAAAGATGTTATAAAATATATAACGACAATAGATTCTTTTTTTGATTCTAAGTATAAAATTTTAGATATAGGTTGCGGGAAAAAACCATATAAGAAATTACTAAAAAAGTCTGATTATGTGGGTCTTGATGTTTGCGAGTGTGAATATGCCGCTCCGGATATAATAGGTAATTCCGAGAGTATTTCTTGCGATAATTCTAGTTTCGATGCAGTTATGACAGTTTTTGTTTTGGACGACTCCTACCATATAAAACAAACTTTTTCTGAAATTTCAAGAGTTCTTAAGTCGGGTGGATATTATTTTGCTTTTGAAGCACAGAGCACAAGTATACATAATCCTCCTTTTGATTTTTTTAGGTTTGCTCCAAATGCCATGATTAAGCTAGCAAAAGAAGTGAATTTAGAATTTATAAGATATGATACATATGGCGGTGATTTTGCAAACATAGGTTTTGGTCTTATATCAATTATACGAAATACACTAAGTAGTCTCAGGCTAGAACCCTTTTTGGGCCCTGTATTTTACTTGCCGATAAACGTAACTTTCAGGCCTTTAGATCTAATAGGTAGATTAAAGATATTTAAAAATAAATATAAAAATAATTCCTTGGGGTATTTCTATGTTTTTAAGAAAGTAGAGAATGCTTAAAAGGTTTCTTAAGACGATATCTTTATATACTATTTTTTTGATGATTGAAAAAATTTTATCTGTACTATTTTTTTCATATATTGCTCATACTTTAAGCATGAATGATATGGGTGCATATGGACTGTACATGACTATATATGTATTTTTATCTTTTTTACTATCGCTAGAATTTAAATCCGGATACGCAAGATATTACTACGAATATTCTACAGAAGAATCCAGATATAAATTATTTTGCGGCATCGTTAATGTTACATTTCTTTCTCATGTAATTATGGGCATATTGTTATTGTGTATTATAAATTATTTTAATTTATTGAGTTGGAAAATTTTTATTGCTTTGTCTATTTTGTCATTTTCTGATAGCATGATATATCTTATACAGTATCAAAAAAGGTTGGAAGAAAAGGATATGCAATATGGAGTAATTATAATTAGTAAGATACTCTTAACAATTATATTTTATTTTATT
>NZ_CALKTQ010000270.1 GCF_937997465.1 uncultured Campylobacter sp.
GAAATAAAATTTGAAAATTTAGGAGGATTTTATGAAGCAGGCTTTGCTTTTAAGCAGCTCAAGCTACAAGGATACGGGCTATCTTAAGCATTGTAAAAACTGGATATACGACTTTTTAAAAGAGTGCGAGGTTTGGGATGAGCAGGTGCTTTTCATCCCGTACGCCGGAGTTCGCCGCACAAACGACGAGTATGAGCAAAAAGTCATCGACTGCCTGGAATACAAAAATATCGCGTCCATCCATAAATTTAGCGATCCAAAGCGCGCCGTAGCCGAGGCTAAAGCCATCTGTATAGGCGGCGGAAATACCTTTGCACTGCTTTACTATCTTTATAAATTTGATTTAGTGGATGCGATTAAGCAAAGAGTGGAGGCGGGAGTGCCATATTTTGGTTGGAGCGCGGGTGCAAACGTCGCCGGAAGCACGATGATGACGACAAACGACATGCCTATCATCATGCCAAAGAGCTTTGACGCGTTAAATATTTTCCCGCATCAGATAAATCCGCACTTTATCAGCGGCAAAATCGCCGGACACAACGGCGAAAGCAGGGAGGAGAGGCTGGAGGAGTTTTTGATAGTAAATCAAAAAAGCCTGATCTACGCGCTGCCTGAAGGCACGGCTCTAAGAATAAAGGGCGAAAACGCAACCGTGATGGGTGTGGAAAATAGTCCGGTTTTAAAAATGGCGTATCAAAAAGAAACCGAGCTCATAAAGGTCGGAGATAACTTTAAATTTTAGTCGTTTTCGGTTCGCGGCTCAAATTTCAAATTTGAAACGGTTTTAGAAAAGCCTTCAAATTTGGATTGAGTATCGATCGGCGACAAAAATAAAAAGATTAAATTTGACTCGAAACTAGCGCGCAAAATCCAAGCGGCGCAAATTTGAGCCAAATTTGAAATAGGTATAAAACACAAAACGAAAGGGGACAAAATGGCTACTGCTAAGCTAATCTGTGCGGTCATAGGCTTGATCGCCGTCGTGTTTTTATTGGTCAAAAAAAGAGAGACCAAAACCGTGCTCATCGGCGTGGGACTCGTGCTCTGCGTCATCTGTCTAAATCCGCTCGGAGCGCTTGAGAGCTTTACGAAGTCGATGACTTCGGCTGGCCTTATCAAGGCGATTTGCGCCAGCATGGGCTTTGCCTACGTCATGAAGGTGACTAAGTGCGACCAGCACCTAGTTTTGCTACTCACCAAGCCGATGAAAAATATCGGATTTTTGCTGATTCCGGCTACTTTCGTGCTGACTTATTTTATCAACATCGCGATACCGTCGGCTGCGGGCTG
This sequence comes from uncultured Campylobacter sp., assembly GCF_937997465.1. Taxonomy (GTDB): domain Bacteria; phylum Campylobacterota; class Campylobacteria; order Campylobacterales; family Campylobacteraceae; genus Campylobacter_A. Next base: position 1,291 of record NZ_CALKTQ010000270.1, read on the forward strand.
CTCGGCTGCGGTCGGAGCTACGATGATACCGCTTTTGATGGCCTCTGGCGTACGTCCTGCGATGGCGGGAGCGGCGGTGTTTGCGGGTACGTTTGGCGGCGTGCTGAGCCCTGGCTCCGCACACAATATCTTCGTAACCGACATGGTTAAAAAAACAAATGAAGCCTACACAGTCCAAGACGTCATCGGCGTGCAGTTTCCAAACGCCGTCGCCGCTGGTATCGTCGTTTTGATCGTGATTAGTTTGACGGCGATTATCTTTAAAGATTATCAAAAAGGACAGGATTTCTCGCCTAAATCTACAAGCAACACCGGCGAAGCGACGCAGACGAAGGTAAATTTGCTATTTGCTCTAGCGCCTCTCATCCCGCTTGTTATCCTAGTCGTCGGCGGCACGGGCCTAAATAAAATCTCATGGCTAGCATGGACGAAGATGGGCGTGGCAGAGGCTATGATCCTTGGCGCTATCATCGCGGTTTTCATCACGTGGACGAGCCCAGAAAAGATCACCAAAGAGTTTTTTAACGGTATGGGTAGCGCCTACGCCGAGGTTATGGGTATCATCATC
>NZ_CALKTQ010000271.1 GCF_937997465.1 uncultured Campylobacter sp.
TATTTCCGCATACACTTATGCAGTTGGCGGAATTATATAGATTATTAGCTTAAAAATAGATTAAAATGAAATCTTTTTATATGGGTGCGTGTAGAAAAGTAATCTAGGATAAAATTTAACTTATTTCTTTACTTAGTTTTTGAGCCAAAGAGCGCAAGTCGCGCTCCTGCTGATAGTTTTCATAGCATTTTTGGACAAAGGCGCTTAGTAGCTCTTTGACGTCGAGATACTTTTTACCTCCGGTAAAGGTCTCCCACTCTTTTTCAAAATTTTGGGCAAAGTCGTCCTCGAGGCTGATGTTGTAGAATGTGGAAGCTATTTTTACCGTTATTTTTTTCATCGTTTACTTATTTTCCCAGTACCGCTTCGATCTTGCGGATAACGTCGTCGCTCTCGGTATTTTTGGTTCTTAGGTCTTCTTCTAGGCGGGCGATTTGATTTGTTTTGGCTTCGTTTTGGGCTTTGACGCTGATTAGTTCGTTGCGTAGAGACTCGTTTTCTTCGCAGATTTCGTTATATCTAGCCAGCAGGTCGTTTACCTTGTCGGTTAGGGTGTTTAGTACTTTATCGTTATCAAACATCTTTTTCCTTAGTTTTGGTATAATTTTACGTAATTGTAACAAAAAAAGCTGATTTTTAAGGTAAAAAATGAAAAATTTTGAAATTTCGTCCAAATTTAGCCCAAGCGAGGATCAGGCCCGCGCAGCCCAAAATATCGTAGCCTCCGTAAGATCGGGCAATAAATACCAAACGCTTCTAGGCGTCACGGGCTCAGGCAAGACATTTACGATGGCAAACGTGATAAAAGAACTAAATATGCCCACGCTAATAATGACGCACAACAAATCCCTCGCCGCGCAGCTTTATAGCGAATTTAAGGGCTTTTTCCCTAAAAACCACGTGGAGTATTTTATCAGTTACTACGACTACTATCAGCCCGAGGCCTACATCCCGCGCCAAGACCTTTTCATCGAAAAAGATAGCTCCGTAAACGAAGAACTCGAGCGTCTGCGCCTCTCTGCGACGGCCAGTTTGCTCAGCTTTGACGACGTCGTGTGCGTGGCGTCAGTGTCGGCCAACTACGGCTTAGGTAATCCTAGCGAATACCAAGGCATGGTCGCATACCTAAACGTCGGTGAAAAAATCAACCAGCGCGCGCTACTGCAAAAGCTAGTGGATATGGGCTACAAGCGAAACGATAACTACTTCGACCGAGGCGACTTTCGCGTAAACGGCGACGTAGTGGACGTCTATCCCGCATATTGGGGAGACGAAGCGCTTCGCATCGAGTTTTTCGGCGACGAGATCGACGCGATGTATCACTTTGACGTACTGGAAAACAAAAAGCTAAAAGACGTGGGTAAATTTACGCTCTATGCCACGAGTCAGTTTATCGTGGGCGCAGACCGCCTAAAAATCGCGATCAAACAGATAGAAGAGGAGCTAGAAGAGCGGCTAAAAGAATTTAACGATCAAGGTAAGCTCGTAGAGGCTCAGCGCCTAAAACAGCGAGTGGAGTTTGACCTAGAGATGATGAGCAGTACGGGCATGTGCAAAGGCATCGAAAACTACGCGCGCCACCTAACGGGGCAAAAGCCCGGAGAGACGCCATACTCG
>NZ_CALKTQ010000272.1 GCF_937997465.1 uncultured Campylobacter sp.
ACCGCCGACCCACTGCTTACAAGGCAGTAGCTCTACCAACTGAGCTACACCAGCATCCTTGATTTGTGAAAGTTGGATTATAGCCCAATTTCTTTTCAAAGTCAAGCTTTTTTTTAAAATTTTTGGAAATAAGGATAAAAAATTAGAATTTAGTCGCACATGCAAGCTAAATTTTAGCCCATTGGCTCCGGTGCCTCTTTAAAAAATAGGTCCGACTTCTTTCTTAATCCTCGTTTTTTCGGCATAGTTACGTCTTTTTCTTCTGCAGTGGTTTTAGAATCAGGGTCGCCTTTATAGTCGTTATTTTCGCTTTTTACCATCCCAGCATATGCCTCTTTGTATCCTGCGGATTTTATTTTATTAATTAAAATTTTAATTTTTTCTCCACTTAGAGGCTGTGTTTTTATCGCGATGGCACGGTATCTACCAAATTTACCACTAACGACCTTTTCGACGCCCTCAAGGTTGCCTACTTTTTTTTCAACGGCCACTCGCACGCTTTCTATTGCCTTTTCGCTTACGTCGTCGCCAAAAGCGCTCACAAAAATATGATATTCGTCGTTTGCAAGCAAGGCGCTAAAAAACATCATAATAACGAATATCACCTTTTTCACGAAATTTCCTTAGGATATTTATCAAATTTTACAGTATCGACCGACCGTCTTATCATTATACAACAAAAAAATATAAACTTACCGTCAAACTCTATCCAAGCACCCTTGCGATTAACTCTATCGGGTTCTCGCATTTTACGTCTGAGCCACCGATATGTAGCGCATTTGAAATTTGCATTTTACAGGCGCTACACTCTGCGCTTACGATCTTTGCACCCGAGTTTTTTATCATCTCGGATTTTTTTTGTCCGGCCGCGCGGCTTAGATGATATTTTTCAGACTGCATCGTCACGCCGCCAAAACCGCAGCACTCGTTTGGATCTTCCATTTCGGTCATTTCGTAGTTTTGAGCGAGCAGTTTGCGAGGCTCTTTAAATACGCCTTGCATTTTTCTGGCATGACAAGGGTCGTGATAGGTCACGGAGATCAAATTTTTGCCTTTTTTAGCCAAAATTTCAGCCAAATTCGTAAATTTTTCAAAGTACTCCGTCGCTAAAAATATCTTCTTACTCACCGCCTTTGCACGCTCTCGCCAATGCTCATCATCATGAAAGAAGTGCTCGTAGTCGATCTTTATCATCGCCGAACAAGTAGCCTCCGGCACGATGATGGCGTCTAGCTCGCCCAGCATTTTTTCAAAATACTCTATATTTCGCTTTGCCAAAACCTCGACCGTCGCAAAATCCCCCGTAAAATACGCCGGCGCGCCGCAACAGGCCTGCTTTTTCATCAAATTTAAATTTAGCCCAAGCTCGCGGGCGATCTTAACGAGAGCCTCGCCGATGCCCGTATACGCATAGTTTCCCATACAGCCGATAAAAACGCCGATGGTTTTATCGCCGCCGTTATCGATAAACTCGGCGTGCGAGTTTAAAAAGCTCTTTTTGCTAGCGGTTGGCAAAAGCCGCTCTTTTTTCACCATCGGCAGGCTAAATCTCGGGCTCATCGCACCTTCGCGGATCTTAAACGCGCAGCTTTGAAACACGTAGCCCAGCCTCGCACAAAAGTCCATCACCGCGCGGTGGCGTAGTAGCCAAAAAAACGCCTTTTTATACCACGCGATGCCAAATTTTTCCGCGATATCGCGGCGAACGTTTTCTATCGCCGTATCCACGCGCAATGAGTTTGGGCAGACCTCGACGCAGCTCGTGCACAAAAAACAGCTCTCAAAGATATTTTTCGCGCTTTTATCGAGCTTTAGCTCGCCGCGCTCATAGGCCCCCACGAGATCTAAAAAACCGCGCGGAGAGGTTGTTTCGTCGGAGTTTATCTTGTGGATCGTGCAGACTTGGATGCATTTGCCGCATTTTACGCATTTATCTGAAATTTCGCTAAATTTAAACATTTTCGCATCAAACCGTTTTTGAAAATCGGCGTAAATTTTCAGGTATTTTTTTCAAATACGCGTCAAAACACATCGCGATATTTCGTATGATCAGCGTGCCCGTCTCGTTTACGCTGATTTTTTCAGGCGTTACGGTTACAAATTCACTCAAATTTTCAAGCTCGACCAAATCATCCTTAAAATACTCGAAAAATTTGATGCCAAATTTAGCCTCGACAGCCTTGATATCAAGAGCAAAGTTGCTCATCAGGCTCATTATCACGGCTTTTCTGATTAGATCGTCGCCAGTTAGATAGATACCCTTGCAATACGGCAAAACACCGCTATCTAGGGCTTTTTCGTATTCGTCCATGTCCTTGAAATTTTGAGCGTAGTATCTTTGTCCCTCGCCGATGCTAGTTAGTCCGATGCCGATTAGATCGGCTCCGCCCTTGGTCGTGTAGCCTTGGAAGTTACGATGAAGCGTACCGTTAGCTAGCGCGACGAAAAGCTCGTCGCCGGGTTTTGCAAAGTGATCCATACCGATCATTTTGTAGCCGTTTTTGATAAAAAACTCGGCCGTGTATTTTAAAATTTCAAGCTTGGTTTTAGGGCTAGGTAGCGTAGCTTCGTCAAATTTACGCATAGATTTTTTTATCCACGGCACATGCGCATAGTTAAACACCGCCAGACGGTCGGGAGACAGCGTCAGAGCCTTATCAAGCGTCGCTTTAAAGCTCTCTAGCGTCTGATACGGCAGGCCGTAGATCAGGTCCATATTTATCGAGTTGATACCCTTAGCGCGAGCCATATCCACGGCGTTTTTGGTGATCTCGTAGGGCTGGATGCGGTGGATCTCCTTTTGCACGCGCTCGTCAAAGTCCTGCACGCCGTAGCTAACGCGGTTAAAGCCGTGAGAGACGAGCACGTCAAGCTGCTCGCGGGTTAAAAATCTCGGGTCGATTTCGCAGCTGATTTCAGCCTCGGGCGAGAAGTTTTTAAATTTAGCCTTTATCATTTTGATGATTTCATCTAGCTGATCTGCGCCATAGAATGTCGGAGTGCCGCCGCCAAAGTGCATTTGTAGCACGGGCGCGCTCGTGTCGAGATTTGCCGCCAGCAGATCGAGCTCTTTTTGCAGATACTGCATGTACCGCGTTTTGCGGTCCTCTTTGCTAGTATAAATTACATTGCAACCGCAAAAATAACAGGCGCTGCGGCAAAACGGCAGGTGCAAATAAAGCGAAAGCGGACGCGAGGCGTCGCGGTTTTTTAGCTCCCGCAGGTAGTCCTCGTAGCCAAATTTATCGCTAAACTCGGGCGCGGTCGGATAGCTCGTGTAGCGCGGCCCCGGGCGCGAATACTTCACGTAAGCGTCAAAATCTATCATAGCGTTTTATTCCTTGCGTTTTTCATTAAATTCTGCATATCGACGAACAAATTCGGATACTGCTTTTTGATATCTTTTACCAGTTTTTCCAAATTTACGTCGATGCTTTTTTTATTTTTATTTTTTGCGGCGATCTTACGTATCTCGTCCATCGCCACAACCCAAACGTCGGCGAAATCTATCGGTACGTTTTGCCAGATCGTCTTTTCGAGCCTTAGCTCGAAATTTTCCTTTTGGACGTTGCGGTAGGCTTCGATGAGCTGCGAGAGCGATTTTAACGAAACCATCGTGTGTAAATTTTGATTTTCGTCAATACCAAACCAAGGCTCCACCCCGTCCCACGAGCCGCTTTTTAGGCTAAGGCTCATTTGATTAGGATCGCTTGTCGGCACGATCTCAAATATCGTTTTTTCGCCCTCTTTTATCCCAAGCTCGCCTGAGATTTTATCTATTTTTTCGTATGTCTTTTGTAGATTTTTTTCTTTCATTTACTTCCTTAACTTACCCGTTTCGCTGCCTATCGAGCCAAACCATCACGCCTTTTTGCGCGTGCAGGCGATTTTCCGCCTCAGCAAAAATCTCATCCGCATGCGCTTCAAACACGCCCTCGCTCACCTCGTATCCGCGGTAGGCAGGCAAGCAGTGTAAAAATATCGCTCTCGGCGCGGCTAATTTCATCAAATTTTCATCCACGCAAAAACCGGCAAAATCCCTCAGGCGCTTTTCTTTTTCGGCCTCTTGCCCCATCGAGACCCAGGTATCGGTAGTGACGACGTTAGCGCCCGAGACGGCTTCTTTTACGTCATGAGTTAGATAAATTTTAGCTCCCGAAATTTGAGCGTTTCTCATCGCTAAATTTACGACGTCGGCATCCGGCTCGTAGCCCTTTGGCGTAGCAATCCTTAGCTTAAAGCCAAGCTTGCTAGCTAGCATCAGCCACGAGTGAGTCATGTTGTTGCCGTCGCCCACGAACGCCGCTTTTATCTCGTCTATTTTTAGTCCGAATTCGACCGCCGTCATGAGATCGGCCATCAGCTGCGCTGGGTGAAATTTGTCGCTAAGGCCGTTTATCACGGGTACGCGGCTAAATTTAGCAAGCTCCTCTAACGTCTCGTGGTGATTAACGCGAGCCATGATGAGATCGCACATTCGCGAGATCACGCGCGCGGTGTCTTTTATCGGCTCGCCGCGCCCGATCTGGATGTCGCTCGAGCTAAGAAACAGCGCATGCCCGCCAAGCTCGTTCATCCCCACGTCAAAACTCACGCGCGTTCTGGTCGAGCTTTTCTCAAATATCATCGCCAATTTTTGATCTTTGAGATACGGCTTAAAATCTCGCACCTTTGCCTCTTTTTTTATCTGCAAACCCAAATTTAAAATTTCGATGATTTCATCTTTGCTAAAATCGTTTAACGTTAAAAAGTGCCGCATTTTACCCCTTTAAATTCCCAAATTTGCCCATAAAATTTACAAGGCGAAGTATCGCGAGATAGATTTGCTTGTTTTCTACTTCGCTACGCTTGTAGCTAAATAGAAGAAGTAAATTTCGTCCCAAGATAAGGCACATAGCCTATCGCAGGGCGAAATTTACGAAATCAGGCAAATATACTCGCGAGACAAGCCGCTATTTTCTTAGTAAAGCGGCGGCTTCTTTGGCGTGGTAACTGATTATTAAATCCGCTCCCGCCCTCTTAAATCCTACTAGCGTCTCCATCATCACGCGTTCGTAGTCAATGACGCCGGCTTTTGCCGCTGCTTTTAGTAGAGCGTATTCGCCGCTCACGTTATACGCGCAGATCGGTAGCCTCGTCGCTTCGCGCAGATCGCGGATGATGTCTAGATACGCAAGGGCGGGCTTTACCATCAAGATATCGGCGCCTTGCGCCTCGTCCTCCAGACTCTCGCTCACGGCTTCTAAGCGGTTTGCGCTATCCATCTGGTAGCTTTTTCTATCACCAAAGCTAGGTGCGCTTTCGGCTACGTCGCGAAACGGCCCGTAGTACGCAGAGGCAAATTTGGTCGAATACGCCATAATCGGCAAATTTTCATATCCGCTCAAATCCAGCGCCCCGCGCAAGGTAGCGATGATGCCGTCCATCATGCCGCTTGGAGCGATCATATCGGCTCCGTTTCTAGCGTGGATCAGCGCTTGTTTAGCCGAGATCTCTAGCGTCGCGTCGTTATCGACGGTCTGATGGACGTGATCTAGGATACCGCAGTGGCCGTGATCGGTGTACTCGCAAAAGCAAAGATCGGTTATCACGACTAGACCAGGAAATTTATCCTTTATCGCTCGCAGCGCGGTCGCGATGATGCCATCGTTGCTTAGAGCGTCGCTGCCTACGCTATCTTTTAGGCTCGGGATTCCAAACAATATTACCGCTTTTATGCCTAAATTTCGCACGATTTCGCACTCTTTTAAAATTTCGTCCAAACTCATCTGAAAGACGCCCGGCATCGAGCTTATCTCTTTTTTAACGCCCTTGCCTTCGACGACAAAAAGCGGATAGATAAAATCGCTCGCCGCAACGCTAGTTTCGCGCACCATCTCCCTGATCGCGGGATTTATCCTAAGCCTTCTAAAACGTTTAAACATAATTTTCCTTTTACTTCGCTACAATTTACGCTTAGTGTAACATAATAGGAGTTAAAAATTTATGAATATCGAGCTTTCAAATACGGCAAATTTACCCTCTCGTTTCGGGATATTTGAGATACAGGCCTTTAAGGAGGGCGAGAAAGAACATTTAGCGATTTACAAAAAACCGTTCGGCGAGGTCGTAAACGTCCGCATCCACTCCGAGTGCCTAACGGGCGATGCGATCGGCAGCCTAAAGTGCGACTGCCGCGACCAGCTGGAAGCCAGCCTAAAATACATCGAGGAGCACGGCGGCATGGTGATCTATCTGCGCCAAGAGGGGCGAAATATCGGCCTACTAAACAAAGTAAACGCCTACCACCTGCAAGATGAGGGCCTGGACACCATCGAGGCAAACCACCAGCTGGGCTTTAAGGCCGACGAGCGCACGTACGAGATCGTGGATTTTATATTAAAACACTTCGGCATCGAAAAGATAAATTTGCTAACCAATAATCCGAAAAAACTGTCCGGGCTAAAGTGCGTGCAGATCGTCTCTCGCGTGCCTATCGTCATCCACGCGAACAAATTTAACGAAAACTACCTGCGCGTGAAAAAAGAGCAGATGGGGCATATGCTAGATGAAAATTGACCTGCCGAGGGACTTTGATGCGCAAACGGCGAAATTTAGCGAAATTTTGGCTAAATTTAACCGCGTGCACAGCCTTACCAACTACAAAAATTTAAACGAGCAGATCGCTGATAGCATAGCTCCGCTTGAAATTTTCCCGCAAATTTGGGGAGCCGAAACAGCGATTGACGTGGGCAGCGGAGCGGGCCTTCCCGCGATATTTCTCGCGATGATTTTAAAGGAGTGCGAGTGGCATCTCTTTGAGCCCAGCCCGAAAAAATCGGCGTTTCTAAGCTACGTCAAGGCCGAGCTAAATTTAGCAAACGTGCGCGTAAAACCTTGCAAGATCGAGGACGGCGAGCCCTTCGCGGCGCAGCTAATCACTAGCCGCGCGCTAATGAAAACGAAAGATTTTCTAGGGATTTGCGACGGTTTTTTTGACGCGCAAACTCAAATTTTACTTTACAAAGGAAGCAGCGTGCAAAGCGAGCTAGAGGGGCTCAAAGCTCAAATTTGCGGGCGCGGCAACCGAAATTACGTACTTATAAAGGGCGGCGATGTTATTTAAAATTTTGGCTTTTTTAGCGGTTTTAATTGCGATTTATTTGATATTTTTTAAAACCCGCGTAAAAAGAGGCGTAAAAGGCAGCGCAAAAAAAGAGGACAAAGATGCCGAAAATTTCGTCGAATGCAAAAAATGCGGCACCTTTATAGAGGCTAAAGACGCCGTAATAAGCGGCGGCGGATACGTCTGCCAAGACTGCATGCAAAGCAAAAAGGAGTAGAAAATGCAATTAATCGGTCACGAGCTAGTGCCTTACGAAAAGCTGTATTTTTGCGCGAATACGGACGAAATCGACGCGAAATTACAAAATATGTTTTATTTTAATAGCCAGATGATAAAAGCGGCGCAAGAAAAAGGGGCTAAATTTAGCGTCGCTTGCGAGAACGTAAGTGAGTGCGTAATCGCAAATGCGGCGGGCGCAAATCTGCTTGTTATGTCTAGGCGAGAGTTTACGCCAAAAGCCGCAAATTTAGCCCAGTTTTATCTCTTTGACGCCAAAGTCGCTTGTATAATCGGCGATGAGAGCGAACTTAGCGAGATAGCGGAGTATCAAGCCGACGTCGCGATATTTGATAACGCTATCGTTTGGAATAGATCAAAAAAGGAAACAAATGGAACTTTTTAAAACCGCATTTTTGATGACAGTGCTAATGCTGCTTTTCGTAGCCGTCGGCGGCGCGATAGGCGGCACGAGCGGTATGATGATCGCATTTTTAGTTGCGCTTGGGATGAACTTCTTTTCGTATTTTTTCTCGGATACGCTCGTGCTCAAGCACTACCGAGCCGTACCCGTTGACGAGGCGCACGCGACGGGACTTTATCAGATCGTGCGCGAGCTTTGCGCGAAGGCAAATTTGCCGATGCCAAAGATCTACATCATCCCAGAAGCCGTTCCAAACGCATTCGCCACGGGTCGCAACCCTAGCCACGCCGCAGTGGCCGTGACCGAGGGCCTGCTAAATCTGCTAAACAAAGACGAGATCGAGGGCGTGCTAGCTCACGAGCTAAGCCACGTGCGCCACTACGACATCCTAACTGGCTCGATAGCAGCGGTTTTTGCGGGAGCGATCGCGATACTGGCAAATTTCGCGCAGTTTGGAGCGGCAAACCGTCAAGGCAAGCAAAATCCGCTAATGCTAATCGCCCTAGCCGTCATCATGCCGCTAGCCGCTACCATCATACGCATGGCAATCTCGCGGGCGCGGGAGTTTGAGGCCGACAGGGGCGCAGCGATGATAACGGGCAAACCCCAGCACCTAGCAGGCGCACTGCGCAAGCTCGAGGACTACGCGCGCGGACGCGTGATGGCAAACGCCGACGAACAAAGCGCGCATATGTTTATCATTAATCCATTTAGCGGCGTAAAAAGCGCGCTGGGTTCGCTGTTTCGCACGCACCCGAGCACCCAAGACCGTATCGCCGCTCTAGAAAATTTACGCTCGCAACTAGATGCCGAAAACGGCGTAAAAGAGTATTTTAGAAAGTGAATTTGACGGGCAAATTTAAGTTTTCGTTTCGGCCCGCCAAATTTGAGCAAAACGGCTTGACTTTTAGCGTTAAACTTAACGCTAAATTTAACCCTGCGTCGCGTCAAATTTGACCACACGCATCAAAGCAAATTTATCAAAAAGGCAAAATATGAAAATAGCCGTAAACGGCACGAGCGGATTTATCGGCGGCGAGCTTTGCAGATTTTTTAGAGCCCAGGGGCACGAGATAGTAACTATACCGCGAGCTGTCTATGCCGACAAAGACGCACTCAAAAGCCTCATCAGCGGCTGCGACGCGGTTATAAATTTAGCGGGTGCTTCTATCGCGGCCAGATGGAGCGAGGCCTATAAAAAGCAGCTTCACGCAAGCAGGATAGAGACGACTCGCGCGCTGGTTTGCGCTATAAACGAGCTAGAAAATCCGCCATTTTTCATCAGCGCTTCGGCCGTGGGCATCTATG
>NZ_CALKTQ010000273.1 GCF_937997465.1 uncultured Campylobacter sp.
ATTTAAAAATGGCGGAGCGTCAAATTTGACGGGTAAAATTTGAGATAAAATTTGGAAAATTTAAAAAGAAAAAGGGCGCAGTTTTCCGCGCCTTAGAGTAGAAATTATTTTATAACAAGACCTTGGAAAAGTCCACCGCGATTAACCCAAACGAGCGTCTTTTTGCCTTTTGCGCTTGCTAGGGCTTTGTTAAAATCATCCATATTTTTGATATTTTCCTCGGCGATTTGTATGATGATGTCACCTTTTTCAAAGCCGATTTTCTCGGCATTTGAGCCTGCTTTTACGTCAGTTACCAGGATGCCCGCTGCGTCCGCAGGTAGGCGGTATTTATATCTTGCGTTGTCGTCGATAGCTGTGACGCTAAGACCCTCGATCGCCGTGCCGTTTTTTGCCGCCGGAGCGCTTGATTTTGCGTTTGCGTTAGCTAGCTTTATCTTGGCGGTTTCGATTTTACCGGAGCGCTCGTAGGTTAGCGTGATCTCTTTGTTTGGAGCTAGCGATCCGATAAGATTTTTGAGATCGTTGGCGTTTTTGATCTCTTTATCGTCGATTTTGATGACGAGGTCGCCTCGTTTTAGTCCCGCGACATCCGCAGGAAGGCCGCTTTCTACGCTACTAATAAGCGCGCCTTCTTTGTTTTTATAGATCTCTTTTTGCTCTTCGTTTAGATTTGCTATCATCACGCCGATATATCCACGCTCGATCTTGCCGTCTTCGATGAGTTTTTTGGCGATATCTTTAGTCATATTTGACGGGATGGCAAAGCCGATGCCGTTGTTTCCTCCGCTGCGGCTAAGTATGGCCGAGTTTATGCCTACTAAGTAGCCGCGGCTATCGACTAGCGCACCGCCCGAGTTGCCTGGGTTTATCGAGGCGTCTGTCTGGATGAAATTTTCATATTGATTTAGACCTATGTTATCTTTGTTTAGGCCTGAAACTATGCCCTGAGTGATGCTACCGCCCACGCCGAAAGGATTTCCGATAGCAAATACGATATCGCCTTCCATTAGTTTAGCCGAGTCGGCAAACGGTATGGCTTTTAGCTCTTTGGCGTCGATTTTGATGATAGCTAGGTCGGTTTTTGGATCGGTACCGATGATTTTAGCCTTATATTCTTTGTCGCTATCTAGCAGCGTGACTACGATCTCGTCGCTATCTTCTACGACGTGGTTGTTTGTTACGATGTAGCCGTCGCTAGATATGACGACGCCAGATCCCAGCGAGCTACTTTTTTGTTTTTCTTGAGGGATGTTAAACTGAAATCCAAAAAAGTCCTTGAAAAACGGATCGCTAAACATATCGTTCATATCTGCAACGTTGTTGCTGACGGTTTTTGTGGTGGAGATATTTACTACCGATTTTTTAGCGTCGGCGATGGAGCTGTTGTAGGACAGGACGACGTTTTTGTTAAATTCTGGATTTACTCTAGTAAAATCCTCTGCTGGTTCGTTAAAATTTATGCTTGCGGCAAAGATCGCGCAAGAAGTAGCCAAAGATAATACGGTTATCTTTTTCATTGCTTTTCCTTTTGGATAAAATTTTTCAAAGCGCGATTATATGGCGTTAAGCTCAACGTAAAGTTAATTATTATTTAAGTCGTTTAAAATCATTTCGTTTACTATACTTGATTGACATACGCTAAATCTTTATGCTATAATCCGTATAAAATTAATTGACTAGAAGGATATAATATGAGCAATAGTCTTTACGAAACGTTAGGGGTGTCCGAAAAGGCCACCGGCGACGAGATCAAAAAGGCCTATCGCAGGCTGGCTCGAAAGTATCATCCCGATATCAACAAAGACCCGGGCGCGGAGGATAAATTTAAAGAGATAAATGCCGCGTATGAAATTTTAAGCGACGAAAAAAAGCGCGCGCAGTACGACAGGCATGGCGACGCGATGTTCGGC
>NZ_CALKTQ010000274.1 GCF_937997465.1 uncultured Campylobacter sp.
ATATATGCTGAAATTTCATATTTATTTTATCTCCTAAAATTCGCCGTAAGTAATATGCAACTAAGGCATATTTAAGCATATATTAATTTTTTTAATTTATTTTTTTTTAAGTATAAGAAATAAGCCAAAAAGTAGTATAGTTTCACAATCGAGAAAAATCTCAAAAAATAGATAAAAATGATAAAGGAAGGCAATGACTAGCAAGGGCGAATTTGCGGCGGGACGCGGACTTTACTACTCGCTATTTTCGCGTTTTTTCGTTTTTAGCCAAGGCGCTGATAGATTTAGCGGCGTAAACGCGATGCTAGGCCTTGCCTCGGCGCACGCTCTAAACGAAGAATCGGCCGCCGCGATAATGCGCATACAGGCAAAATTCGACGAGAAAAATCCGCAAAATTTAGTGGATGAATTCGATGAAATTTTCCACGCTCCGCCAAGTCCGCTTAGAAACTCGCTGTCGTACTACGACGAGGGTTACGAGGTCGGGCATGCTTGCGCTAAAGTGCGTAAAATTTTAGCCAGCACAGATCTTAGACGCGACGAGGCTAAATTTAAAGAAAGCGAAGACAACGTGGGCTTCGTTTTTGCGCTGATGAGCGAATTTATCGCGCGAGAGAGCGAGCTGGAGCTATACGGAGAGCTTGAAGAGCGGCTTTTTAAAGAGATCATAAATCCAAATATCGATGAGTTTATAGAGAGTCTTTTTAATCACGAAAGCAGCGAAATTTACAAAGACGTCGCGGTACTACTGCAAGGATTTATCGAGTTTGAGCGCGTAGTTTTAAGCGCGCCGCGTCCTATAAATCACGGCGAAAACAAAAAGACTTTGGACGGAGTTTCAAGATCTGAGGCTATAAGAAGACAAAAAAACCGAGTGAGAAAGCTAAAAGCTATGGAGGAAGAAAATGCAAAAAAATAGGCGAGAATTTTTAAAAAAGGCGGGGCTAGTCGGAGCTGTAGCGGCTACGGCCGGAGTAGCGACGGCAGCGGCGTCAAACCTAAAATACGGTAAAAGCAAAAAGACCGAGGTGCTTTATAAAAGAAGCAAAAACTGGGATCTATACTACGAACAAGCGAAATAAATAAAATTTAAGAAAGGATAAATATGTCTGAGGCAAATTTACGTCTTATGCCCCACTCAAACGCAGTCGGGCGAAGATCGTTTTTAAAAATGGCCGCGCTAGCAGGTGTAGCGGGCGGCATGAGCGGGCTGGCTGCTAGCGGCGTAACTAGAAGTGCCACAAAAGAGGAAATGGCAAATCCGTTTCCAAACTCTAAAATCGTAAAAACCGTTTGTACGGTTTGCTCCGTTGGATGCGGAGTGCGCGCCGAGGTAGAAAACGGCGTTTGGGTACGCCAAGAAGTAGCCCAAGATCACCCGGTAAGCGCTGGCGGCCACTGCTGTAAGGGTAGCGACGTCATCGATATGGTGCGCTCTCACTGTCGCGTAAAATACCCGATGAAAAAAGTAGGCGGCAAATGGAAACGCATCAGCTATAAAGAGGCTCTTGATGAAATCGGCGCTAAACTAAAAGCGTATCGCGAAAAAAATCCAGAGCAAGTAATGTTTCTAGGCTCTGCAAAAGATTGCAACGAACAAAGCTATTATATAAGCAAATTCGTAGCGATGTTCGGGACTAATAATCTAGATCACCAAGCACGTCTTTGACACAGCTCTACAGTCGCCGGTGTGGCGAATACTTGGGGTTACGGAGCTATGACCAATCACCTTGGAGATATCCAAAACGCGAAGTCTATCTTTATAGTAGGCGCAAATCCGGCGGTAAATCACCCGGTCGGCTTTAGACATTTTCTAAAAGCGAAGGAAAATAACGGCGCAAAGCTAATCGTGGTCGATCCAAGATACACGAGAACTGCTGCTA
>NZ_CALKTQ010000275.1 GCF_937997465.1 uncultured Campylobacter sp.
CTCACAGCTCACAGCTCACAGCTCGAACTTTATTTAGATAATTTTTTATCTACTTTTCATAGACACTACTATCTTTTCTCACTTTACACGCAAAAACAAACCGCAAAACGCTAAATTTAGTAAAAACGGCGCAAACAAAAGCCCGCTTAAGCGAACCTAGGAGAAAAAATGAACGAAACCCTCATAAATATCGGCCTTGCCGCGACGCAGTTTTTATTTACGTTTGCGCTGGGATTTTATCTCATCACCTGCCTTCAGTGGTTTTCCTACAAGTTTGAGCGCGTGCTGTTTCACTTCACCAGGCCGCTGTGGCACGTGTTTTTCCTCATCGTGCCGATCGTGCTTTTTTACGGGGCGGAGCGATTTTTCTGGATTTATTTTTACTTTGCACTGGTGCCAAGCCTCGCTCTTTGGTATAAAAAACTCGATAAAAAGCTGGTTTTTACTCCGCGAGTCAAGCGATTTTTTGTTATCTTAGCGCTCGCCGTTATCGCTAGCTACGCCGTTTATATAGCGACGCAGTACCGCGTAAATTTAGGCGTCGTCCTGCCGCTCGTGCTCTCTTTTGCGATTAGCTTTTTGCTGGAAAAGGCGAAATTTAAAGCCTACGAAAACAGCGCGCGCAAAAAGCTAGCCTCGATACCGGAGCTCAAAATCATCATGATAACTGCGAGTTTTGGCAAAACCAGTATAAAAAATTTCCTATTTGAGCTGCTTAAAAACGATTTCGTTTGCCGCAAAACACCTCGCAGCGTAAACACGCTAGCAGGCCTCATCCAAGACGTAAACAACGAGCTTGCTGTCGGTACGCAGATATATATCGCCGAGGCGGGCGCACGCCTAAAAGGCGACATCGCACAGATCACGGAGTTTTTGAGCCCGCACATCGCTATCGTCGGCGAGATCGGCGCGCAGCATATCGAGTACTTTAAAACGCTTGAAAATATCCGCGCTACGAAGCTTGAGGCTCTTGGCTCAAAGCGCTTAGAAAAGGCTTTCGTGCACAGCAGTACGCAGGCAAACGAGGGCGAAAAGATAGAAATTTACGACAAAGACCTAAGCGGCGTTGAGGCGAGCCTGGATGGGGTTAAATTTAAGCTTGGCGAGAGGGAATTTGCTTCGCCGCTGCTTGGTAAATTTAACGCTGTAAACCTAGCCGTCTGCGTAAAAACCGCGCTATATCTAGGACTAGACGAGGCTAGGATCGTCTCCGCTCTCTCGCGTCTAAAAAACGTCGAGCACAGACTCGAGCGCATCGATGCGGGCGGCAAAATTATCATTGACGACGGCTTTAACGGTAACTTTAACGGCATGAGCGCGAGCTACGAGCTAGTCGCCAGCTACGAAGGGCGCAAGGTGCTCGTGACGCCCGGCATCATGGAGAGCAGCGACGAGGAGAACGAAAAGCTAAGCAAGATCATCAATAAAACCTTTGACATCGTCATGCTGACAAGCTCGCTAAACGCCGTCGCGCTACTAAAGCACCTAAGTAGGCCAAAAGTCATCGTCATCAAGGATAAATCAAAAATGCAAGAAGCCCTGGCGCAAAACACAAGAGCGGGCGATCTGATCCTTTTTTCAAACGACGCTCCGAGCTTTATGTAGGGGTAAATTTGAGGGTTTGAGGCGATACAGATAAATTTGATAGTGCTGCTTCTAGCTTTTCAAATTAAAATTTGAAGTTTAGTTAAATTTAGCATTTTTGAGGTGCGGGTTATGCCAAGCGCCGATTTCCGCAGACGAAAGATAAAATAGGGCGGCTAAATTTAAACGACTCAAATTTAACCCCAAATTTGAAGTTAAATTTAAATCCCCGCGCTAGCCATCCCCGCCTCGATCAAAAACTGGCTAGGCTGGTAGTTTATCTTTTTGATCTTGTCGTATTTGGCGTAGCTTAAAATCAGCTCGTCGCGAGCCCTCGTGACCGCGACGTAAAAGAGTCGTCGCTCCTCCTCGAGCGAGCCGCCCATGCTCATGAGTTTGAGATTCGGGAAGCGATTTTGCGCGAGATCGACTACGAAAACGAGGTCAAACTCAAGCCCCTTTGAGGCGTGGACGCTTAGCAGATTTACCCCTTCGCCGCTGCTCATTTCGCTGCTGCCCAGTGTGATAAAGTTATAAAATTTCTCCGCCTCCGAGTAGTTTTTGGCTAGCTCGCCCAGCACCTCTAGCTTGCCCGCGATGCGCTCGAGGGCCTCTTTTTTTAGCGTTTCGTCTATGTTGCCGTTTTTTTGCGTGGCGCGCTTGGTCGCGAGGTTATCGGCGATGAGGGTGTAAATTTTGCTATTTTTGAGATCTTCTACCAGCGAGGTCGGGCGCGAGTGGCGTTTGGCGGCGCTTAAAAAGTTGTAAATTTCATACAAAAACTGCCCGCCGCTCTCGCTTAGTTTTTGCATTTTTAAAATCGGGTGCGCGAAAAATTTCTCGCTAAAGTTAAATTTAGCAAATCGCGACTTCTCCCCAACCTCGTCAAGCTCATCAAAAAGCCCTAGCTGGTAGTTTTTGGTCTTTTTGGTAAAGGCTTCCACGCTCTCATCTGGCCGCAAAAATCCTCGCACGATGTCGCCGTGTCCGACCTTGCTCAACACCTCGAAAATCTCCTTGCTAAGCGCCGCACCGACGCCTTTTGCGTATTCGCATATGTGGATAAAGGCCATGATGTCCTTTGGGTTTATGAGGATGCCTAGCAAATCCATCGCGGCGCGCACCTCGCGGCTCTCAAAAAAGCTCACGCCGCCCTTTCGCTTGGAGCCGATACCTAGCTCTCGCAGCGCGACTTCCAGGCCGTCGGCGCTCGAGTTGTTGCGAAAGATGATGGCGATATTTTCTTTTTTATATTTGCTGACGGCGATGACCTGCGCGATGTTTGAGTACTGGTCGAAAAGCTCGTTGTAAACTAGTAGCTTTGGCGAGGTAAATTTACCCTCGCGACCGACTACTAGTTTTTTTTCGTAAAGGCGCGGGTTGTTTGCGATGACTTTGTTGGCAAGGGCTAGGATCGCGGAGCTACTGCGGTAGTTGATGTTTAGCGCATAGATTTTAGCGTCTGCGAATCGATCCTTAAACGATCCGATGATCTCGATATTTGCGCCGTTAAAGGCATAAATACTCTGGTCGAAATCCCCGACGCAAAAAAGGCTTTTCGTCTCAAAAGCACTGATTAGCGAGCCTTGCAGCGAGTTTGTGTCCTGATACTCGTCGACTAAAATTTCCTCAAATTTTAGCGGCGCGCCTTTTCTTAGTTCGTTACGCATTTTGATAAGCAAGTCGTTAAAATCCGCGTAGCCGAATTTGCTCTTTTCCTCCTCAAATTCGCGCAAAACGTCCTCGTAAATCTCGGCATATACGCCTTGCTCGTCGCTTCGCTCCTTTAGCCACTCGCCAAACGTCTGCTTTAAGGCTAAATTTTGAAATAGCGAATACGCGTCGTAAAGATAAGCGCCGCCGTATGGCTTGACGTCGCTTAGATGGTTAAATTTGCGCCTTTCTACGAGCGATTTTAGCAGCGTTTTTAGCTCGCTTGGCTGCTTTAGCGTGACGGGTTTTTCTAGAAATTTAAGCAGCGAATAAGAAACCGAGTGAAAGGTGCCCGCCGTGATGCGCGAGGTGATTTTTTTATCAAAATGACGGTTTAATCGCTCGATCATCTCGGCCGCAGCCTTGTTGGTGAAGGTTAGCAGCAGGATTTTTTCGGGCTTTACGCCTAAATTTAGCAGATGAGCGATGCGAGCGACGATGGTGCTGGTCTTGCCGGTGCCGGCACTTGCGATAACTAGATTGTGCCCGGCAGGAGCGGTCGCGGCGGCGTATTGTTCTTGATTTAGTTTTGAAAGGGGCATATTTTCCTCGCGTTTAAAAGGGCAGATTATACCCAAACGGGCTTAAATTTATAAGAACGCAAAAGCGGCGAGGGCTAAATTTATTTGCCCCGCGTTTACAAAGCGAGGCGAAAATTTAGCGGTTTTATTTTGGATTTAGTATTTCTTTTAGCTCCTCATCGCTTAGTTCGTAGCGGTAAAATTTGAGATAAAATTTTTTAACTTCATCTTCTAAATTTAGCTCGATAAAAATTTCGGGATAAAAGATTTTAGCTAGCCAAAGCGGCTGCAAGGCACCCTCGGCGCTGCGCACGCTCCACAGATAAACTCCGCTAGGCACGACGAATACGGCGCCGTCTTTGACCGCTTTTAGTTTTGCAAACGCAGGATTATTTAGGATTTTTTCCTTGCCTTCGCGAGAATTCGTGATGATGATATCGGGATTAAAGATAATAACTTGC
>NZ_CALKTQ010000276.1 GCF_937997465.1 uncultured Campylobacter sp.
GAGTGCGCGGCGAAGCGGTCTAGCGCCGTAAACGATGTCAAAGCCCGCACCTGCGATAAATTTCTTTGCCTCCTCGCTTAGGCTTGCTTTTATACCGCGATTTTGCAGCGTTTTTTCAAGCTCTTTAAACATTATATCTACGATTTTTATTAGCCCGTCTTCATCAAGCGGGTTAAAGATTATCGTGTCGTCGAGGCGGTTTAAAAACTCGGGTTTAAAGTAGTTTTTAAGCTCGTTTTTGACCGCTTGCTCGCGCTCCTCGCCTTTTAGATCCATGATGAAATTTGACGCGATATTTGACGTGAGGATGATGATCGTGTTTTTAAAATCGACCGTCACGCCCTTATTATCAGTCGCCCGCCCGTCGTCTAGGATGCCTAAAAGCACGTTAAACACGTCCTTGTGAGCCTTTTCGATCTCGTCAAAAAGTATGACGCTATACGGGCGTCTGCGCACGGCTTCGGTTAGCTGTCCGCCTTCGTCGTAACCCACGTATCCAGGAGGCGCTCCGAGCAGGCGAGAGACGCTGTGCTTTTCCATGTATTCGCTCATATCAAAGCGTATGAGCGCGCGCTCGTCGTCAAATAAAAATTTAGCCAAAGCCTTCGCTGACTGCGTTTTACCCACGCCCGTAGGCCCCAAAAACAAAAACGATCCGATCGGACGCGCGCCCTCGTTTAGGCCCGCTTTGTTTCGCTTGATAGCTCTTGCCAATGCGTGCAGCGCGGCATCCTGACCGACGACGCTTTCGCGTAAATGCTCCTCGATCATCAGATATTTTTGCTTTTCGCTAGTTAGCATTTTGCTGACTGAAATTCCAGTCCATTTGCTTAGTATTTCGGCCACCAGCTCCTCATCGACCTGATTTTTTAGTAGCACGCCGCCTTTTTTCATCTCGTCCCATTTTTTTTCGAGTTCTTTTTGGCGATTGGCCGCTTCTAAAATTTTGCCGTACTCGATCTCGGCCGCGCGCTGCAGATCGCCGTTTCTACGCGCTATCTCGGCCTCGCTTTTTAGACTATCGATCTCTTTTTTTGCTTTTGATATGCCGCCAAAAACCGCCTTTTCGTTTTCAAATTTACCGTCAAGGGCGTGCTTTTGTTCGTTTAGATCGGCGATTTGCTTTTCTATTTCGCTTAGACGCGCCGCGTTTTTAGCTTCGTCTTCCATTTTTAGCGCCTCTTTTTCGACTTGCAGCGTCACGATCTCGCGTTTGATACGGGCTAGTTCGTACGGCTCGCTTTCTATCTGCATTTTGAGCTCGGCTGCGGCCTCGTCGATGAGATCGATCGCTTTGTCGGGCAAAAAGCGGTTTGAGATATAGCGGTCGCTTAGCTTTGCCGCCGCAACCAGCGCGCTATCGGTGATCGTCACGCCGTGGTGCACCTCGAGGCGCTCTTTTATACCGCGTAAAATTTGAAGCGCTTCGTTTACGCTAGGCTCTTTTACGTCGATAGGCTGAAAGCGGCGTTGCAGCGCGGCGTCCTTTTCAAAATACTTGCGGTACTCTTTTAGCGTCGTTGCGCCTACGGCATGCAGTTCGCCTCTGGCAAGCGCGGGTTTTAGGATATTTGCCGCGTCCATACTGCCTTCGCTAGCTCCCGCGCCCACGATAGTGTGGATCTCGTCGATAAAAAGGATGATATTTCCGGCGCTTTTTACTTCGTTTATGACGGCTTTTAACCTATCTTCAAACTCGCCGCGGTACTTCGCGCCCGCGATCAACGCGCTCATATCAAGCGCGATTACGCGTTTGTTTGCTAGGCTAGTAGGCACGTCTTTTGCCACGATTTTTTGCGCGAGGCCCTCGACGATAGCGGTTTTACCCACGCCAGGCTCGCCTAATAAAATAGGATTATTCTTGCTCTTTCTTATTAAAATTTGCATCATGCGCGTGATCTCTTCATCGCGCCCGATGACAGGATCGAGCTCCTTATTTAGCGCCTTTGCAGTTAGATCGATGCCGTATTTCTCCAAACTATCTAGCGTCTCGTCGCCGGTTTGGCTGTCTATCTTGCGCCCTGCTCTAATGCTTTCCAAATTTTTGCGGATTTCTAAAACATCTGTAAATTTGCCTAAAATTTGTTTAATTTCAGGCAACTCAAGCGCCGAGATAATCCACGTATCTACCGCGATATAGCTATCCCCTAGGCTCACCATCAGAGCTTTTGCACTTTCAAGAGAGTTTATGAGCTCTCTTGAAATTTGCACGTTTTCCTTGCTGACGTTTGAGCTTGTCGGTAGCTGTGCGGCTTTGCTTTTTACTTCAAGTTCCACCGCGTCCTCGCTGACGTTCATTTTGTTAAAGACTTGGTTTAGTAGCGAGCTACTATCTGCGGCTAGCGCCCAAAGCAAATGAAGCGGAAAGGTTTGCGGATTTTTCGCGTGTATCGCTAGCGCGACTCCCTTTTCTACCAGCTCTTGCATTTGTGCGGTTAAATTTTCGCCTAAATTCGCCATTTTTTCTCCTTTAGTTTATAATGGGCGTATTATATAACTTTAGTCGATTATTGTCAAGTTATCTAAGTTATTTAATATAAACACTTACAAAATAAAATTAAATTTTATTAAATCTTTTATCCTATTTTTAGGCAAATTTAACTAAAATACCCCCACTCAAAAGGCAGGAGATTAACTTTGAATAAAAAAAAGACGTTTTTGTTTTCAAGCGTTGCGGGCGCTATGATATTCGGAGCGGTTTTTAGCGCAAATTTAAATGCTAAAGCCACCGAGGACGGATCGAATTCTAAACTGCAATCGCTCTCTAAACTTACAAAAACCATTTCTACTATCGAAAAATATTATGTTGATGATTTACAGTTTAAAGAGATCGTGGATAAAGCCATAGAGGGGCTTTTAAATAACCTTGACGCGCATTCCGGATTTTTAAACGAAAAGGCGTTTAAAGATATGCAGGTACAGACAAACGGCGAATTTGGCGGCCTAGGCATCACTGTCGGTATGAAAGACGGCGCGCTAACGGTCATCTCGCCTATCGAAAATACGCCTGCCGATAAAGCCGGCATAAAAAGCGGCGACATCATCCTTCGCATCGACGGAAACGCGACTCTAGGCACTACTATAGACGAAGCTGTTAATAAAATGCGCGGCAAACCAAAGACGCCTATCACGATAACTATCGTGCGAAAAGGCGAGCAAAAGCCGTTTGACGTGAAGCTCGTGCGCGACATTATCTCGGTCGAGTCCGTTTACGCAAAGATGATCGAAAAAGACAACATCCTCTATCTTCGCGTGACGAATTTTGATAAGCACGTAACCGAAAAGGCCGAGGAATTTATCAAAAAGTATCCAAAAGCGGAAGGCATCATCCTTGACCTTCGCAACAACCCGGGCGGACTTTTAAACCAAGCGGTTGGACTAACGAATTTGTTTATAGATAGCGGTGTGATCGTATCTCAAAAGGGCAGAAACGAGAGTGAAAATAGCGAATTTAAAGCCGCAAGAGCAAATAAAATCACAAATTTACCGCTTGCGGTGCTAGTTAACGGCGGAAGCGCGAGCGCGAGCGAGATCGTGAGCGGATCGCTACAAGACCACAAACGCGCCGTCGTTATCGGCGAAAAGACGTTCGGTAAAGGCAGCGTGCAGATCATCCTTCCAGTGGACGACAAAGAGGCCATCCGCCTAACTATCGCGCGCTACTACCTGCCTAGCGGCCGCACTATCCAAGCAACAGGCGTTGAGCCTGATATTATCGTATTTCCTGGCAAAGTGCCTCAGCAGGATGAAAATGCCTTTTCTATAAAAGAGAGCGAACTAAAAAAACACCTAACCAACGAACTAAGTAAAATAGACGCAAATAGCGACAAAAACGCTACGAAAATCACGGACAATAAGACTATAATAACCGAGGCTAACGTAAACGACGATATACAACTAAAATCGGCGATTGACGCGATCAAAATTTTACAGCTAAAATAAGGAGTGCAAAAATGCAAAAAAAAGAGCTGATCTACGAGGGCAAGGGAAAAAAGATGTTCGCAACAGACGATGCGAACTTGCTAATAGCGGAATTTAAAGACGACTTAACCGCCTTTGATGCGCAAAAAAGAGGCAATGAAGCGGGCAAAGGCGCGTTAAATAATAAAATTTCGACGCAGCTTTTTCATCTTTTAAAAGAAAAAGGTATCCCGACCCACCTGGTCGAAACCCTAAGCGACACCGAACAGCTCGTGAAAAAATGTGAAATCATCCCGCTTGAAGTGGTCGTGAGAAATATCGCAACCGGTTCGCTAACAAAGCGCCTTGCGATAAAAGAAGGCACGGTTTTGTCGTTTCCATTGGTAGAGTTTTACTACAAAAACGATGACCTACACGATCCGCTCGTAAATGACGAACACTGTCTAATCATGGGCTTAGTTAAGAGCGAAAACGACCTTGATAGGCTAAAACATATGGGTCGCGAGATAAACGCTATCTTGTTTAAATTTTTCGCAGACAGAAACTTAAAATTAGTCGATTTTAAAGTCGAATTTGGCGTCGATAAAGACGGAAATATCCTGCTAGCAGACGAAATTAGCCCCGATAGCTGCCGCTTTTGGGACGCTACTACGAACGAAAAGCTCGATAAAGACAGATTCCGTCAGGATCTTGGCAGCGTAAAAGTCGCCTACGAAGAAGTTTTAAAAAGAATTTTATCTAAGGTTTAAAATGAAAGCTATCATCAACGTATCCCTAAAAAATGGCGTTTTAGACCCGCAAGGAAAGGCAGTCGAGCACGCGCTCGGCTCGCTTGGATTTAATAACGTAAGCGGCGTACGAATAGGCAAACAAATCGTGCTGGATATAAGTGCCGCAAGCAAAGACGAAGCGCGCAAGGAGCTCACCAAAATGTGCGAAGAACTGCTCGCAAACACCGTCATTGATGACTACGAGATAAATTTGAACGATAAATGCGAGAGCGCAAAATGAAAGTCGCCATCGTTTTGTTTCCAGGCACGAACTGCGAGCAAGATACAAAGTACGCTTTTGAGCTTTTGGGTTGCCAGACGCAGATAATCTGGCACAAAGAAAGCGAGATAAATGCCGATCTTATCGTACTTCCGGGCGGATTTAGCTACGGCGACTACCTACGCACGGCGGCTATCGCTAAATTTAGCCCGGCGATGAGTGCAGTCGTAAAACATGCGCAAAAAGGCGGATACGTGCTTGGCATTTGCAACGGCTTTCAGATGCTGTGCGAGCTAAAACTACTCGCGGGCGCGATGAGACGAAACGAAAATTTAAGCTTCATCTCAAAATACCACTATCTAAAAGTGGTTTCAAACGCAAATAAATTTCTATCAAATTTGAGCGTCGGCGAGATCGTAAACATCCCGATCGCTCACGGCGAGGGAAACTTTTACGCCGACGAGGCGACGCTAAAAGGCCTCTACGACAACGATCAGGTACTGCTAAAATACTGCGACGCAAACGGCGCAGAGCTAAATCCAAACGGCTCGGTCGACGAGGTAGCCGGAATTTGCGATAAAAATAAAAAGATATTCGGCCTCATGCCTCACCCCGAGCGCGCCTGCGAGAAATTTTTAGGTACGGATGATGGACTAAAGATGCTAAAAGGGCTAGTTTGCTAAAGCCCTTTTTAGCCTTTTTTACTATATTTGTTTTAGCTTGCACGGCGACCGAGCCTAGTGTGTTTGACATGATGGGCGACGAGCAAAGTCAAAAAGTAATCAAGTCTGCTCCCCAAACGCCCGCGCAAAAGCCAAATTTACAAAACAAAGCACCAAGTGCACAAAATAGAACTCCAAGCCAGACGCAAAGTACGGCTACGCAAAATAGAGCTCCCGTAGCGCAAAGCCAAGCCTCAAGCAACCAAGGCGGTACGCATCTACGTCAACCTATCCCGCAAAATATCGCACCCACCAACGAGCCAGAGCTAAATTTAAAAGACAGCCAGCTCTACGAGCGCGTGCAGCCAAACGACATCATCATCAAGGCTTTAAACGCGCCAAAGCAAGTCTACGTCGGGCAAATTTTTAGCTTTACGCTCTCGGTTGATATCCAGGATAACATCGCCGTTGATCTGCAAACTATCTTGCCAGAAACCGAAAACCTAAAATGGCTAAGCTCAAATTTGCGCTGGGATAACGATGGCAAAGGGGTTTACAAGGCTCAAATTTACGCCGAGGCCTCCGCCGAGGCCGTGCAAAATCCCAAAATCACTGTAAATTTAAAGCGTAACGGCGAGTTTTTCCAGACGGCAAATTTGACGCTTTCGCTGCCAAAAATCGTAGCGCTAAAAAGCGGCGAGAAATACAACCACGTCGTTGCTCAAAATCTCGAAGTCAAAAAATATAAAACCAATAAATTCGACGATAAAAATCTCATCATGATCGTCGAAGTAAACGCACAAAAAGGCAACATCGCGGACTTTTTCATCGAGGACAAGGACATCATCAAGCAAGGCGTGGACTCCACGAGCGGCGAATTTGACGCGCAAAGCGGATATTATTTCGCGATATTTTCGCCTGAAAAAACCTCGATCGATTTTAACTACTTTAGCCTGGCTAAAAAAGATTTCGTGAGCTTTTCGCTCCCGGTCATCGTCGAGGATGACGAGATCAGCACGCAAATCGGACTAAATCCAAAACAAAGCAAATTTGAAATTTACAAAAATATCGGAGTTTACGCGCTTTTCGGTATTTTCTTGATCACGTTTTTGTTTAAGCGCGACGCAATATTTCTCGTCGTCGTGGTCGGCCTTGGAGCCTATATCCTTTATAGCTACAACCCGTTTGGCGGCGCGACGCTAAGGCAAAACATAAACGTAAAAATTTTGCCTACGCAAAACTCGAGCGTATTTTATACCTCAAAAGCGGAGGAAAAGATCGAGATCCTCGGCGAACGCGAGGACTACGTCAAAATTTTGCTAGACGACGGCAAGATAGGCTGGGTGAAAAAAGATGATATTTTCTAGGATAAAGGCCTCGTATTTCGCGGTCGAGTTTCTAATCAGCATACTTTTGGTCGTGTTTTTCATGTGGCTTTTTAAAAAGCACATTCACGGCGTGAGAAAAATTTGGGGTAGGAGCCAGCGGCTTTTTGGCTTTTATTCGCTCGAAGTCGTCGGCAAATTTGACGAGTGCGCGAATATGATCATTATGAACCACCAAAGCATGCTAGATATCGTCGTTTTAGAGGAAGTCTATCCTAAAAATCTCTGCTGGATCGCCAAAAAAGAGATCGCCGATCTACCAGTCATCGGTCAAATCATTCATGTGCCACAAATGATCTCGGTCGAGCGCGAAAATAAACGCTCTCTCATCAAGCTCGTAAAAGACGCACAAGACCGCGTCGAAAAGGGGCGCGTGCTGGCGATTTTCCCCGAGGGAACGCGCTCGCACTCAAGGGAGCTTTTGCCGTTTAAAGGCGGTGCGAAAATCATCGCCGACAAGCTAAATCTAAAAATCCAGCCCATCGTGATCACGGGTTCGGACATCTTGGATGTGAAAAATTTTAGCTTTAAAAACGGCAAAATCAAAATCATCTGCCTAGATCTCATCGATACCACCGAGCCCGAGTGGCTAGAAAACGCAAGAGCTAAAATGCAAGAAACGCTAGATAGCGAGAGGCAAAAAGCGGCGGTTTAAAACGCCTGTTTTTACCGCAAATTTGCCTAGTGCGTAAATTTAACCTGAAATTGAGTCAAATTTACCGCGAACGAATTTGTGTTTTAAGCCCGCAAGCTAAATTTGTCGCCTCGTAAAAGCCGTAAATTTAGGAGGATTTATGAAAAAGTTCGCCGTTATATTTATGATTTTAACTCAAATTTTATTTGCTTCAAATTTGTCTGAGCCAGACCTTGAGATCTTTTTCGATGAAAATGCTACAAGCAAACAAATAGACGCTGGGCTCGATCAAATTTTAGATTTTTTATCGCAAAACCCGCACCGCGTAAATGATGAATTTGGCGAATTTAACGACCATCTTTTTTCACTCTTTATCTATAATGTAAAAATCATAAAAACGGGCAAATTTGACTTTGGACGTATAAAAAAGTACTCAAATTTAAACCAGGTCTTAACTACAAATTTATGATTTTCACGCCTATTGACGCGGTTATTGCACTTGGCATAAACCCTGACGGCAAATATAAATTCGATCAAAAAGAGTCGATACGCCTCATCGACCTACTCGTGGCAAACGGTGCGGATATCGGCTTGCCCGAGCTTTTGCGCACGGCTTGCAATGCCGAAACGTTTGAGATTTTTAGTCACCTTCTTAGCAAAGGCACGCACGGCGACAAAGATGTGATGCTTTGCGTGGCTGGTGGGATAGCTATCTTTATGGGTCAAAACGGCGCCCCGCCGATCGCAAACACCCCTCTTGATCCCAAAATAAGGCAATTTACGAAAACCGCAAAATTTACCGAGTTTTACCGAGATAAAATGCGCTATCTAGAGGAGCTTCTAAAATTTAAGCCACTTAGCGAATTTGAGGCTAAAGAGCTGGAAGTTTTTACAAAACTAGCTGCGGTCTTAGATAGTGAGGATATGGTTAAGTTGCTGCTAAATAACGGCGTTTGCAAGCAAGAAAATTTACAAACTTCTTGCGAAAGTCTCAAAAAACAGGCGGCGCACTATGACGCAAAAGAGAGTCAAAAGCTAATAAACGAAGTCAAATAGCATAACGCAGCGAGCGACATGAAGCTAGATTTAAGGGCAAATTTAAACAAGACGGCCCTAGTTAAATTTGCCGCTTCAAATTTAGACTGCTGGATCTAAACTCAAATTTTACCACAGCGTATGTAAATTTAAGGATGGATGATGAAAATTTCTTTACTATTTTTGCCACTCGCCCTACTTCTTTTTATTTGTGCCGCTTTTTGCGCTAGAGTAAGATGAAGTGGTTGAGGTTTGCGAGTAGCTAAAATCCGTACCTGATTTTAGGATTTTCTACGACGAAAATACTACGAGTAAGCAAATAGACTCAGGGTTGGATCAAATTTTAGACTTTTGGCGGCAAAACCCGTACCGTGTAAACGATGAAACGGGCGAGTATTGCGACCGCCTTTTTACGCCTTTTATCTTTAATGCCAAGATGCACAGTGCCGACGAAATCGACTTTAAGCGGATAGAAAAAGCGCTTGAATTTAAGCCCGATCTAAGCTACAAAACCATCGTTGCTAGCCCTATTTGCAACTCCGCTTTACTACTATGCCGCTTCCCTCAGGACAAAAGTCCAATCTTAGCGAAGCGGACGTCATCCGTCTCGTAAAGCTCCTGGTTAGGCACGGAGCGGACGCAAATGATAAGTTTGTTTTAAGCTGCATTTACGGCGCGGACGGCTTTTGGCTTTTTAAAGAGCTGCTTAGCATGAGAACGCTGACGTGAGCGAGATACCTTGGCAAATTGCGCTGGATTTGCGCTCGTTTGCCTACAAAAATGGCGTTGTTTTTAAGTCGGGCGAGGCCGTAAATTTAAAGGTGGTGCAGTTCGGAAAAAGCGCGAAATTTATGGAATTTTACCGCTAGAAAATGAGATATTTCGAGGAGTTTTTAAAATTTAAAAGCTTAAAAAAACTCAACAAAGGCGGGCTTAGATTTTTTATAGAGACGAATTTGGCGCTTGATAACGCTATGGCGATAGAGTTTTTACTGTAAAACGGACTTTGCAAGCTGGCGGACGAGTGCGAGTTTTTAAGAACCAAGGCGAAAATTTACGGCGCGACGGAGTTTTTGAAGCTTAAATTTTAGTCGCTTTTAAAAACCGAGCGTTAAAATTTAAAAATCCAAATCCCAAATTTGACTAATTTTAACCTTTTACCGCGAGTCAAATTTGAGAAAGAAATTTTAGATTAGTTGATAGTAATCGTATCAAGTTTAAAGATATTCTTAGCACTTTGTGCTATAATCTGCTAAAAAATTTTAAAAACAAAGGACGAAAAAATGAGCGAAAAATTTGAATTTCAGACCGAGGTAAACGAGCTGTTAAATTTGATGATACACTCGCTTTACTCAAACAAAGAGATATTTTTGCGCGAGCTAATCTCAAACGCAAGCGACGCACTGGATAAGCTAAACTACCTCTGCCTCACGGATGATGCTTACAAAAATCTAAGCTACTCCCCGCGAATCGATATTAAAATAGACAAAGATAAAAAGACGCTAACGATCAGCGATAACGGCATCGGCATGGATAAAAACGAGCTGATAAACAACCTCGGCACCATCGCTAGAAGCGGTACGAAGGGCTTTTTGGACAAGCTAAGCGGCCAAGCTAAAAAAGATAGCGCGCTCATCGGGCAGTTTGGCGTCGGGTTTTATTCGGCATTTATGGTTGCGGATAAGATTGAAGTCGTGAGTAAAAAGGCACTTGGCGAAGAGGCCTTTATGTGGAGTTCGGACGCTAAAACCTACGAAATCTCGCCCGCGCAAAAAGATAGCCACGGCACCTCGATCACGCTTTATCTAAAAGATGACGAGTTTACCGAGTCCTACCGCATAGAAAACATCGTCAAAAAATACTCCAACCACATTCCGTATCCGATATTTGCGGACAAAGAAGAGTACGTAGCGCCTAAAGATGGCGAAAAAGAGGGCTCGTACGAGACAAAAAACGTGCAGATAAATAAGGCCTCGGCGCTTTGGAAAATGAGCAAAAGCGCGCTAAAAGACGCCGACTACAACGACTTTTATAAGCAAATTTCGCACGATAGCGAGGATCCACTACTTTACGTGCATACCAAAGCCGAGGGCAAGATCGAGTACACTACCCTATTTTTCGTGCCGGCCAGCGAGCCGTTTGATCTATTTCGCGTGGATTATCAAAGCGGCGTGAAACTTTACGTCAAAAGCGTATTTATCAGCGACGACGCCAAAGAGATGTTGCCGCCTTATCTTAGATTCGTCCGCGGCATAATCGACGTTGAGGATCTGCCGCTAAACGTCAGCCGCGAAATCCTGCAAGAAAACAGCATAATGCGTAGCGTAAGGGAGCAAAGCGTCAAGAAAATCCTGAGCGAACTAGCCAAGCTAAAAGAAAAAGATAGAGAAAAATATATCAAATTTTATAAAATATTCGGCAAGGTGATCAAAGAGGGACTTTACGGATTTAGCAGCGAAAAGGAGCAAATTTTAGACCTTTGTCTCTTTAAATCAAGCAAGCGCGAGGGACTAATCAGCCTAAAAGAGTACAAAGAGGCGATGAAAGACGGACAAAAATCGATCTACTATATCAGCGGAAACAACGAAACTATGCTAAGAAATTCGCCGCTTTTAGAGAGCTTTAAGGCTGAAGGAATCGAAGTGCTCATCATGGACGAGGAGATAGACTCTATCGTCATGCCGATGGTGCAAGACTATGACAAAACACCGATAAAAGCGGTAAACCACACCGATATCGACGCCGAAATCAAACCGGAAAAAAGCGAAGCCGACGAGGGCAAATTCGCCGCACTGCTAACCAAGATGAAAGAGATACTAAAAGACGAGGTCAAGGACGTGAAGCTAAGCTCGCGCCTAAGCGAAAGCGCCGCCGTCATAGTCTATGATAAAAATGATCCGGACTACGCCACGCAGATGATGCTAAAGCAGATGGGGCATAGTGCCGGTAAAATTTTGCCGATACTGGAAATAAATCCAAAGCACGAGCTCTTTGAAAAGCTATCTCAAAACGAAGCTATGATCTATGACGCGGCCGAGCTGCTTTTAGATATGGCCAAGCTAAACGAAGGCGTCGCTATCGACGATCCGTCGGCGTTTAGCAAAAAGCTAACTAAAATCTTGCTAAAAGCGATCTAAATTTAAGCTTTTTTTGGGCTTAAATTTTATTTTTGGCTCGGCGACGGAGTTAAATTTGCCGCCGAGTTTTTTCAAAATCTCACTCAAATCTGCATAGCAAAATCCGCTCGCCCTACCCTTAAATTTACGGCGTCAAATTTAACCTAAAAGACGCTTGCTATGCTCATTTAAAAAGGCTAGTAAGCTACATTTGTGTAATATTTGGTTATAATTGCCGAAAAATTTAAGGTACAAAGTGAACGAGAATAAAGAATACTTCGTAAAAGAAGAAGATTTTATCGTATCAAAAACCGATCTAAAGGGCAGGATAACCTACTGCAATCAGCCGTTTTTAAAGATCGTCGGCGCGACGCAAGAGCAGCTTTTGTACAAGCCGCACAACATCATCAGGCACCCCGATATGCCGCGCATCGTGTTTAAGCTTCTATGGGAACGCATCAAGGCAAAGCAGGAGATTTTTGCGTTCGTTAAAAACAAGAGCTTTGACGGCGGCTTTTACTGGGTATTTGCTAACATTACGGCTTCGCTAGACGCCAACGGCGAGATCATTGGCTACTACTCCGTCCGCCGCAAGCCAAACCCGGATGGCGTCAAATTTATCGAAGGCGTATATAAGCAGCTACTTGAGGCCGAAAAAGATGGCGGCATGGAGGCTTCAGGCAAGTTTCTGGGGCAAATTTTGGCAGGTGCAGATATCAGCTACGACGAGTTAGTACATAAACTTCAGCGAGGACAGATATGAGATAATCTCGTCCTTGGCGGTATAAATACCCAAAAAACAAGCCTATCGAGCTTGAAAAAATGGATATCAAGCCGCAAGAAGCGGTCATGAGCACCGCGCAGTTTAGCGCTCTAGCAAGCGCGGTCAAAGAGCGAGGGACAAAGGTTAGCGGATATTTTTCGGCTGTTTTTGACAACGAGGATTACTATGCTAACGTCAGCGCCTATCTCTCGCAGATCCTACTACAGATATCGCTAAAAAGTGAGAAAAACGGCATAAGCACGGCAGCAAATCAAAAACTCCAAGTTGCTACAAAAAATATCAAGGATATAACCAAGCTCTTGCGAGCTCAAAGCGCCATCATGCAAAAATACAAAAGACGAAGCTTCTTTAATAATGACGCGACTTGTCTATACGCCGTCAAAACGCAGCTTGCCGAGCTTTTTTAAATGTGCAATCACAATTAGATCAGATGCTGAAAACACAGGCTAGCATCATCTCATACGTTATTTTGGGCAAGTTTAAGAATGCGTATAAATTTTTACTTTATTCTGTTTTTAGCAAAAAGT
>NZ_CALKTQ010000277.1 GCF_937997465.1 uncultured Campylobacter sp.
TAGTTCTTTTATTTTTTCGTAGATCATTGATTATCCTTTTTTGATTTTCGTGCCGATACATTTTTTGCACGTTTTTAAACGCCTGTAGCCAAAAGCCACACCTTGATTTTTTCGCTTAAAAGCTTATGCGTATTTACGCTAAAAACTATTTTTGATTTTTTACTACAAATTTGTTCCACCTCCTTTACTATTTTTAATACTACTTCTAGCGGCATTTCAGGATTTGCCGTAAAATTTAAGGCCACAAATTTTGCTCTTTTTATAGGCAACTCCGCAATCTTTTGTAAAATTTCCTCTTCCGTAAAAGTACCGCAAAAGCCCATTATCTCGCCTTTTGCATTTAAAACGTTTTTTAAGTCTTTTAAGTCCATAACCGCCTTTCTTGATACCCTATACAAATAAGCTTCAAAAAATTTTAGGAAAAATGGCAAAAACCATCAAATTTCTTAAAATAGTGTTACGGTTTTACTCATTTAGCATTAGTTTGCCGGTAGTTCCGGCAAAAACTCATTCAAAATTATCCTTTAAAACCCCACCCTGCGCCCATTGTCTTCGATATTCTTATGCTTTATTTCCTCGTTTAGTCTATCTATAAATTCGCCCGTGCTTAAAATAGGACTAAATTTAGCCGATCTTGCTACCGTGGCGAAGTCCCCAGGCGTTAGAAATTTGATTTTTTCTACGCTATTTTTTGCCGTTTTATCTACGCTTATACCTAGCGACTCGCACTCTTTTTGTAGTAGTTTAGCTGCCTGAGTACCGTCCATATAGCCAAACTCCACCTTCATATCAAAGCGCCTAATGCTAGCCCTATCCAAACCTTCCATCAAATTCGTCGTGGCGATAAACACCCCATCAAAGCCCTCCATTTGCACTAGCATTTCATTTACCTGCGTTATTTCCCAGCTCCTTATAGCCTTATTCCTATCTTGCAAAAAGCTATCTATCTCGTCAAATACCAGCACGGCGTTTTGATCTTTGGCTTCTTTAAAAGCGTTTGCGATGTTTTTCTCCGTGTTTCCCGCGTAGCAGTCGATGAGATCGCTTGCTTTTTTGATGATTAGCTTGCTATTTAGGCTTTTGGCGATAAATTTAGCATACTCGCTCTTGCCAGTGCCCGCCGGACCGTAGAGGCAAAGCCTAGCGTTTTTGCTCTCTTTTATACCTTTTGCCAGCTCTTTTAAATTTACACTCGCGTTTATCAAACTCACGTCGTAGTTTTGCGGCAAATTTATCTCCTTGTTTTTATCTTTCTTGCCTTTCTTTTTAGCAGTAACGAAACCTTGCGCTTTTAGGCTACTTTTTATCAAATTTTTAAACGCTTCATCCTTGCTTTCATGACTTAAATTTGAAATGACTTTTGTCGCGCCGGATATTAGCGCAGGCGTGATAGCTCTGTTTTTAGCTAGCTTTTTGAGCAATTCCTCGCTTACTTGGCCGTTTGTGTAGCGCTTTAGTATTTCTAGTCGCTTAAATTTGGGCGGGATTTTAAACTCTATAACCATATCAAAGCGCCTGATATAGGCGTTATCTATCTCGTCTATGTCGTTGGTTATCCAAAATGTCGGTACGCTGTTGCTCTCTAAAGTCGAGTTAAATAACGCTTTAGACATCCTTTCTGTGCCTTTAAAAACATCCTCTATCTCGTCAAACATTATGATGTCGCGCTCTTTATTTAAAACCTTGTCCGCAGTTTTTAGCGATAAAAATCGCTTTTCACCGCTATAATTATCGTCTGTATATCGGCTTTTTGAGGCTATTTCGTAAAGATTTCTGTCTAACTCGGCGGCTATCATTTTGACAAACTCGGTCTTACCCGTGCCGGGAAGTCCGTAAAGCAAAATATTTACGCCCTTATCCGCCTTTAAAATATGGCTTTTTATCGTGGCTTCGTCTACTTTTATATGCCTAAAATCATCAAATTTGAGCGATGACTTGCCTGCTTTAAAAAACGTCGATCTAAAAACCTCTAAAATATCGCCCTGAGCGTTTAACATATCTGTGCTAAAGTAGATGTAAAAAAACTTAAATACGCAATCAAGCCTGATATCTTGCCTCTCGTTCATTTCTAAAATATTGCTTTGTCTTAGCTTTGATTCGGGACATAGTGCTTCTTTTACATGTGCGGTAGGCACGCCTATGATATAGCCCAAAACCTCGTAAAAAGCGATAATGTGCATATCTCCCAGATACCTACAAATGTCTTGGAGAGCGGCAAATTCATTTACGATTACGGCAAATTCTATGATTTTTCTGTTTATTTCATCTAAATTTAGCACCGCACACAAAGCATCCAAATTTCTATCTAAAGTCTCAATGCTGGTTATTTTTGATTTTTCAAGCTCGGCTAGGAGATTTTTGAACCTGATTTTTGCTTCTGCCACAGATTCACCCTCTTGCAAGATGCCGTCGAACTTTTGAAAAAAACTATCTGGCATGCCGAATTTTTCGATCGCTCTTAGCGCCCAAAGTTTGATTTTGTTTTCGATCTGGGGCGGTAGTAAAATATCATCCATGGCAGCTCCTTTTTTGGATGATTTTACTTGCATTTTAGGACATTTCGCGGTCCAAATTTAACAAATTTGGTTGCCGATCGGCAGTTAAATTTCTAAAATATTAAGCTCTAGACTTGAGTTATATATCTTGCAGTTGCCGATTTTATCGACTCTTGATAGCGGATCATGCACGTGCCCGCAAAGGATGATTTTTGCTTTTAGTAGCCCGTGCTTTAGCGCCCTATAAAGCTCTTTATCGCCAAAATCTCTACCGCACTCAACGGCCGTTTGCGTGTGAGCGGGCGGGACATGTGCGAGCAGCACGTCGCACTCCGCAAAGTCCAAAATATCCGTACACATATAAGGAACGCAACCAAATTTTATCTCTTCAATCGCCTTTATATCGCCGTCTGCGTAAACATTTGGCATTTTCATCCATGCGGCATCGCCAGAGCCGTCTACATCGTGGTTGCCGCTACATACAAATATTTTTCCTTTAAAATTTTCAAGCCACCGCCCGACCCAAGCCTTTTGCTCGCTAACGCCCTTTTGGCTTGCGTCTATCAGATCGCCGCTTATGCAGCAAACGTCAAATTCTAGCCCCCAAATTTGATCAAATTTGGCCTTATCAAAGTGCAAATCGCTTGCGTGCAAAATTTTCATCTCATTTCCTTTTTTTGGCACGTATTTGGACACGGTTCTGTCCGTTTTAAAATATATAATTTTATCAAATTTAACCAAAGGAGATAGGATGATTAAATTTGACGTTCATTGCAGGTTAAGCGAGCTTCACACTAAATTTAAAAGCGGTCTTGGAGTACCGACGGCATCCGTAAAGTCGCTAAAACTAGAGTTAAGCTCGGGCGACGAGATCTCGCTTTTAGCTATCGTCAAAGCGGTAAATTTGATAAAAGGCGAGCTAAAAGCGGACGCCAAATTTCACTTCGTAAATCAAATTTCGCCGATAAAAAACGGCGAAATATCGGCAAATTTTACGCTCCTGGTTTAACCCAGGAGCATCTTTAATCCCTCAAGTCCTCCAGCCTTTATCGCCATGCCTCTATATGCGCTTACGTGGGTATCTACCGGGTTTATGCGGATTAGATGAGCCATTTTAAATCTTTTTGCCATCTTTTCTCCAAAAATCCTGATCGTTGGTACGGCAAGCCCAGCTCCGATCTCGATTATAACTATGCGCGAGTTCATATTATGGCTAAGCCACGCATCGTACTTTTTGCGCTGCGCCCAGGCCCTTTTATGGTTAAATTCGTGATCGTAAAACATAAGGATATTTGGGCGGCTCACGCATCCGC
>NZ_CALKTQ010000278.1 GCF_937997465.1 uncultured Campylobacter sp.
TTTGTCACTAAAATATTCTACATTAACGATTATCGGAATTTTAGGTATTTTGATAAATGAAGTAGAAAAATTTAATTTCGCAAACTGGAATTTGGGGCAAATATTTTTTGGGTTAAATTTGGAAAGGGGTGGAATGAAAAAGTCAAATTTAGACTAAACTAGTAGTGAAGCTTTTTGTGGCGATTACGGAAATTTTGCATTTAAGATATATGCTAAATTTGCATATATAAATCATCATAAAAGACCGATAAAATCGCACTAAAAATAGTTTAAGTTTTTGCTTGATTTAAGCAATAATTCACTACAATCAAATCTTAAATTTAGATTTTCAAGCTATCATTTCGCAAAAATTAAGGAAAATCATGCAACCTATTTTTACGACGCAAATCATCAAATTTAAAGGCGCGCAAAAAAGTGCCGTGGACGATATTTTGGTGCGCGAGATCAAGCTTGAGATCTACATAAACGGCAAGCGTTTCGGCGCGCTGATGGCCACTCCGACCGATCAGGAGGCTCTGGCTGCGGGCTACCTAATCAGCGAAAATTTGATCGCAAGCCCCGAGGATATCGAGAGTATCGAGTTCTCAGAGGACGCTTTAAGCGTGCGGGTAAAGGCCAAAATCAACGAAAAGCGCCTCGAGCAGTTTGATGAGGAAAAGGTGATAATCAGCGGCTGTGGACGCAGCTCGACGGCAAACATCGACCCGGGGGCCATGGCGGCGCGCTCGATAAAGGGCGAGGTTAAATTTCACAAAGACGAAATTTTGCGCCAGATGGGGCAGTTTTACACGCAGTGCGAGCTTTACGAGATGACTGGCTGCGTGCACACGGCTAAGCTTTTTGTTAGTGGCGAGCAGTTTTACATCGGCGAGGATATTGCCCAGCACAACACGATAGACAAAGCCGTCGGCAAAGCGGTATTAGCCGGCGCGCAGCTGCAAAATTCGTTTTTGATGGTGAGCGGAAGGCTCAGCTCCGAGATGGTAGCAAAGGCTGTCATGCACGGCATCCCAGTGCTCGTCTCGCGTACGGCTCCGACTAGCCTTGGCGTCGTAATAGCGCGTAAATTTAACCTCACGCTGTGCGGCTTTGCTCGCGGCGAAAACATAAACGTATATAGCGGCGCGGAGAGAATCTATGAGTGAGCAAATCCGCGAACTGATAACCAAACTGCTAAATCCAAAGGGTAGGCTAGACTGCGGCGCGGCGTTTAAGATCGCTGCAAAGCTAGGCGTAGAGGTCGGGCTGGTCAGCGACGAGGCCGAAAAAATGGGCGTAAAGATCGACAACTGCGAGCTGGGGCAGTTTGGCGGGCTGGAAAACGGACGTGGCAAATACACCGTGATGACGCAGCTAAAGCAGATGACCGACGAAAAAGACAGAATCCTGTGCAAAGACGCTAGAGATGCGGCTGCGGGCGTGGGTCTAAAGACGATCCGCTCGACGCTAAAAGACTATAAAATCGACGTGAAATACTGCCAGTTGGGGTGTTTTAAGGAGAAGAAAGGAAAAAAGATGAGAGTAAAAACCAAAACTTGGATAGAAAACGACGAGGGTGAGCTGATCTTCGGTAAGGGCAAAACCGAAGTCCTGGACGTCATCGCCGAGGTCGGCTCGATCTCAAAGGCCGCCGAAATCCTAGGCATGAACTATAAAAAATGCTGGACTCATCTGCAAATTTTGCAAAAAAATCTAAAAGAGGAGCTTTTTACGACTAGGCAAGGCGGCGGAGAAAACGCAGGCACGACGCTAAACGAGCGTGCGCATGAGCTCATAAACGCCTATAGGCAGCTTCAAAACGACATTGAGGATTTTGCGGATAAGCGCTTTAAGGAGCTGTTTTTGAAAAAAGACGGCGAGAAAAATGAGGCAACTAAAGACGACAAAAAAGATAAAAAGAAATAAAACCACATCAATTTAAGGGAGAAAAAATGTACGTAAAACTAAACGATAGGGTCTATCTAAACAAAGATAAGATCACCAGAGTAAAGGTAGATAGCGTCCAAGACGGTATCAGGATCCGCTTCTACGAGGGGCAAAATCAAGTCGCTAAAAGCGGACGCTTCGAAACCGAAGCAAAAGCTATCGAGTGGCTAGAGAAAAATTTTATAAACAAATAATAAAACGGTCGTGAGCCTCTGTGGCTCC
>NZ_CALKTQ010000279.1 GCF_937997465.1 uncultured Campylobacter sp.
GGACGAGGAGATCGCTCACGTCCGCGCTCTTTGCGAGGAGTCGGGGGCTGAGTTTAGCGTGTGCGAAGGCTTTTTAAAAGGAAGCGTGGGCACAGAGGATCTAGCTAAAAAAGTCGCGCAAATCTGCGAAAAGCAGGCGCATGAGATAAACTTCACGTATGAGCCCGCCGACCCCGTCAAAACCAAGATCGAAAAGATCGCGACTAAAATTTACGGCGCAAAAGAAGTAGTCTTTAGCCCGCGCGCTCAGGAGGATTTGGTCGAGATTTCGCGCCTGGGCTTTGATGGTTTGCCAGTTTGCGTCGCAAAGACGCAGTATAGCTTTAGCTCGGACGCCAAACTACTCGGACGACCGAAGGGCTTTAGCTTCGAGGTTAGTGCGCTTGAGATCCGCGGGGGAGCTGGCTTTATCGTGGCGGTTAGCGGATCAACTATGCTGATGCCGGGACTACCAAAAGTACCTGCCGCCGAGCAGATGAAAGCGGAGTAAATTTAACTCGCCGATCCGTCAAATTTGAGTGCGAAATTTGTTCGGTCGGCGGAGTTTTTTGAAAAATAGAGGCGAATTTAGCGGAAATAACGCCGAGTTCGCCTTTTAAATTTGACCACTTTGTCCTTCAAATTTGCCGTCAAATTTAAAACGCTAAATTTAGCAAATTCCTGCGCTAGCTCGTAAATTTTAGATTTTATCGCGGCGCTATTCGTGCGAGATTTTTATCTTACCGTCCATACATCGCCGAATCAAATTTACCCGCTCAAAGCAACGTATCCGGCCTAGTGCCAAATTTGTGATATTTTACGGCGTTTTAAGTATCCTAAACGTATTTTGGCGTTTTTAATCAAATTTGTTCAAGTAAGCCAAAAACCTAGCGCGATGCAGCGCTAAATTTTCACCTTTTCCCACGGCTCGATTCCGCCTTCGACCTCTTTAAAAATGCTTGCGATTTCTATGTTTTTTACGCTTAAATTTCGCTCATAAGTCTTGACGTCGCGCGATTTTAGCTTCTCTTGCAAAAAGGCGAATTCATACTCGATCTGGCCGCGAGTGACGGCTATTTTGGCCAAATTTCGCTCGTCAAATTCGCCAACTTTTGCCGCGTCAAATTTATAGCCGCGAGCGCAGGCCTGCGCGTAAACCTCCGCCAGATACGCATTTATCGCTTCACACGCGTTTTCGTGCGCGTAAAAGCGGTCAAGCTGCGGGTGATTTTTGTAGCCTTTAGTTAGCCCCGCCAGCACGTTTTTAGCTAGCAGCGCTTCTCGCCACAGCGCTACGAGCCCCTTTACGTCGAGATATTTAAAACTTATCGTCCAAAGTCTCATTTTTGCCTTTCGTTAAATTTAGCTGCCAAACTAGACGCGCCTCGCCGCAGATACTTAAATTTGACCGCGTAAATTTACGCTAGCTAAAGCCCGTAAATTTAAGTTTTATTTTAGCGATTTTGGCTTATAATCGCTTCGTTGCGATTCAAGGCGGTTGCTCTTAACCGCCATTTTCTAAATATCCTACCAAATCCTCGTCAAAACAAAAAATCAAATCATCAATGAAATCCTCTATGTGTTCAGGCATTATACTGATTATATTTTTACCGTTTATTTTCGTTAGCCTCGGTGTGCCGTCGGCATTAGACTATATTTCTCTAACAATGTAAGTAAAATCCTTACTTACATCATTTAAATATTCAAATCCGCTTGTCAAAATAATTTCCATAAAAATATTATCGCCATACTCTATTAAAATATATCTATCATGAGTTGAATTTTGTGGATATTGGCTTATTGGTTGCATTTGGATTTGTTGATACTGATTGCAGTAAGTGGTTATAGCGGCCTTTTTATGAGCGTCACTAGGATTAGGAAAAATTTCATTCGAGATCACTATTTTTAAATTTGGATGACAACATTTTACATGAAAAAGTTCAAAACCATTCTTATTGATATATTTATCATAAATTAAAATCCTATCGGCATTAGATAATAAAGCTTTAAAATGCTCCAATGCCTTGCTTCTACTTTCTCTGGCCTTAAAAGTAGCAGTATATACATTTTGTATTTTATCGTTTTTAATACACACGGATGGAAAATCAATGTTTGTAGATGACAAAATAATTTTATATCTAGTTTGTAAAGATAGCTGCCGTAGATCTA
>NZ_CALKTQ010000280.1 GCF_937997465.1 uncultured Campylobacter sp.
AATGGGTGCGGAGAAAAAGACCGCGAAAAGGACGCCGCCGGGCTGGAATCGGTATGCGGTATCCGGAATATCAACCTTGTGTTTCCGCACGGGAGCGTTACCGCGCTGACCGGAGAAAACGGTGCCGGTAAAACGACGACGTTTTATATGATATGCGGGCTTATCTCGCCATCTAGCGGCAGCGTGTTTTTAGACGGCGCAGACGTGACGAAGGTGCCGCTACACAAGCGCGCTCATATGGGGATCGGCTATCTGCCGCAAGAATCAAGTATATTTAAAGATCTCTCCGTCGAGGAAAATTTACTGCTCGGCGCCGAGATATTATATAAAGACGAAGCCGTCCGCGAGAAAAAAGTAAATGAAATGCTAAATTTGCTAAATATCGAGCCGATACGCTTGCGAAAGGGCGTGAGCCTAAGCGGCGGCGAGCGCAGACGCTGCGAGATCGCTAGAAGCCTCATCATCACGCCTAAATTTTTGCTTCTGGACGAGCCCTTTGCCGGCGTCGATCCGATCGCCGTTAGCGACATACAAAGCATCGTTCGCGACCTAAAAAAACTCGGCATCGGCGTACTCATCACCGACCACAACGTCCGCGAGACGCTAGCCATCTGCGACCGCGCCTACGTGATCAAGGACGGTAGCCTGCTAGCTAGCGGCAGCGCGAACGAAGTCGCGAATAACAAACTCGTGCGCACCCACTATCTGGGCGAAGAGTTTAAATTTGTAGAATAATGCTAAAGCAAACTCAAGCTCCCAAAAATAAGCTCTCGCACACGTTAAGGTCGTGGCTGCCGATACTAAGCAGCAGCGTAGAGGAGCTAAAGGAGACGCTTGAGCCGTTTTTAGCGGATAATCCGTTTGCTAGCGTGCAGCAGCGAAATTTAAGCGAGCTACCCAGTGCCGCACCATCCAAAAAAGATAAAAATTTCTTCAAAGAAATATCAAAAAACAGCGTAACCGATAGTATCGAAAGCTTTAGCGTGGCTAAAACGGGGCTTTACGACAAGCTAATCGAGCAGATAGATAAGCCGCTGTTGCCGACCGAAAAATCCCAAAAAATCGCGATGAAAATCATCGAGTGTATAAACGAGGAGGGCTACTACGAACCTGAAGTATTTGACGAATTTAGCGAGGCGGAGATCGAGTCGGTGCGAAAGCGCTTTGCCTACCTCGAGCCCGCTGGCATCGGCGCAAAGGACTACAAAGAGAGCTTTTTGTTTCAGCTTGAGGAGCTAAATTTGGACGAGAAGCTCTTTGAAAGCGCAAAAAAGCTTGCGTTAAATTTCGAAAACCTCTCCCAAATGCGCAAAATCCCGCTCTATAATGAAGCTCTCGCCGTCATCAAGAGGCTAAAAAATCCACCCGCTATCGAGTATATGAGCGAGGCTGCTGCGATCATCCCAGACATCGTCATCGACACGAGCTCGGGCGGTATCGAGGTGCGCATCAACGACGACTTTTACCCAGAGATCGTCATCGACGTCGAGGGGCTTGACGAAAAAGAGAGCTTCGTCGCCTCGCGCGTAAAAGAGGCGAAAGACCTCATAGACGCGCTTGATATGCGAAAAGCCACGCTGCGAAAGATCGCCCTTATGCTAGTGGAGTATCAGTACGATTACTTTTTTGGCGGCGACATCAAGCCCATGCGCCTAAAGGACATCGCCGAGGATCTGGGGCGAAACCCATCGACCATCTCGCGTGGCATATCAAACAAATACCTCGAGTGCTCACGCGGCCTAGTGCCCATAAAGAGCTTTTTCTCCGCCGCAATCGACGAGGACGTCTCAAACAAGGCCATCAAGGACTTCGTAGCAAATCTCGTCCGAAACGAAAATCCTGCCAAGCCGCTTAGCGATCTAAAAATTTTGGAGTTTATAAAGAATGAATTTAACGTCGAGGTCGTCCGCCGCACGATAACAAAATACCGTCTCGCGCTAAATATCGGTAGCTCCAGCGAGCGTAAAAAGACCTATTTGCTGCAATCGGGGAAGTAAATTTAACCAAATGAGCGCAAATTTGCGATTAGTGTCAAATTTGAGCGGGTTTTAGATACGGCTTATGCTTTTAAATTTTGCAATAATAATGTATAGATTAGCGATGTCGTAAAAAATACTCTAAAAAAGGCGATAGCGGCCAAAATGCAAACTTGATTTAGCGTTAAATTTGCCCAAATTTGAAAAATAAATTTTACTCCGCTCCCGCTTCAAGCTCCTTAAAATAAGGCTTCAAACTCTCATAGGCGTTTTGGATGCGCTGAAACTGCGTTTTGCACTCGTCCAAAAGCTCGGGGCTAAGCGCGGCGTGAAAGTCGGGATGATAGGCTTTAACTAGCTCCAGATAGCGGTTTCGCACCTCCTCGAAGCTATCGTTTTTATCGCATCCAAGCACCGCAAAATGATCCTCAAAAAGGCTAGCTAGCGCGGCAAATTTGGCCTCGTTTTTCTTGGCGCAGATTTTGATGCGTTTTTTAAATTTTTCCAATTCCTCTTCGCTATAGTTAAAGATGATCGAAAATTTCATGTATTCGCTTTTATTAAACAGCTCTTCCAGGCGCGCGCACTCGCCCAAATTTGCGATATTTAGGGCGATTTGACCCTCGGCGGATAAAATTTGCTTTGACTCAAAGCCTCTAATTATGTGCGAGATGAAGGCTTCATTTGAGCGATCGAAGCTAAATATCGCGCCGCCCCGCACGAAGGCGACATCGACGAAAACCATGGCTTTGAGCGAGTTTGGTTGGATGTAGTGGAGTTTGATGGTTTTATACTCGGCGAAGTTTAGATTCACGTTTTTTAGCTCGTATCTTTGGCAAAGTTTTTTTAGAAATTTGACGAAATATTTGCGCTGAACCTTCTCGTTTTCGTCGTAAAACGACATCACTTTGCCTTTTTGTCCCAGTGTCTTGGCGAAGTTTCGCTTGATGAGCGCTTGCAGCTCGAAAAACAGATCGGCGTCTGATGTTTCTATGCTTAGAGATTCTAGATTTTGACTTACTTTTATCAAATTTTGCCTTTATAAAACGCATTTGAAAGCATTTTTTATTCCGCTTTTTCCCACACTGGCATTTCGTCTAGCGGGACGTATTCGCATAGGCGCTCGTAGGGCTTGTAGTCTGCTTTGTAGGCTAGGCTAG
This sequence comes from uncultured Campylobacter sp., assembly GCF_937997465.1. Classification (GTDB taxonomy): domain Bacteria; phylum Campylobacterota; class Campylobacteria; order Campylobacterales; family Campylobacteraceae; genus Campylobacter_A. Next base: position 3,137 of record NZ_CALKTQ010000280.1, read on the forward strand.
GGCAGTCTTTGACGTAGTAGCCTAGATATATCCAGCGTAAATTTAGCTGCTGTGCGAGTAAAATTTGCTGATAGAGCGAGTATCTGCCGATGCTAAGATCTGCAAAATCAGGATCGTAATAGCAATAAACCGCCGAGATACCGTCGCTAAGGACATCGACCAGATCGACGCCGATGAGCCGGCCGCTGGCAAAATACGCAATCTCCTTGCCAAACTCCGCATGCCCTGCGACGTAGAGCTCATAGTAGCGGCGAAAGTCCAGCTCGTAGTACTTCCACTCGCGCTTTTCTTGCATAAATTTATGGTATTTTTTGTATAGCGCCACGTGCGCGTCGTCTAGGAGCGGCTTTGTTAGGATGATTTTGGTGTTTTCGTTTTTGCGTATAGTGCGGCGGGCGGATTTGCTAAATTTAAAATTTAGCGCATCAACCCTGATATTTACGCACTCGCGGCACCCTGCGCAGTTTGGCTTGGAGAAATATTTGCCAAAGCGCCTAAAGCCGTGCCTAGCTAGAGCGTCGTTTACGGCAAAGTCGCAGCCGTCTATGTAGCGATACTCCATGCGTGAGTCCCTGTCCTTTAGGTAGGGGCAGGGGCTAGGTAGGGTGGAAAACGGCACGACTAGCACTTTTTGATATCCGCGTCCTTGACGTAGGCTAGAAACTCGTCGCGCAAATTTTGCTCTTTGTGTGCGATGGCTTCTTCTTTGCTGAAGGTTTTTGGTTCAGGCTTTAAATTTTGCTTCGCGGCGTTTTTGGCGGCTGAATTTGAGCTCAAATTTGCATTTTGTTCCTTTTGAAGCTCTTTTTTTATATCCTTTAAACTATCGAAAAAATCATTCATCCGCGTGCTCCTCTTTAAATTTCCTAGCGTCTTTTACTCTTTGTATCGCGGCGGCGATGGCGGCGATAACCTCTTCGTTGTCTTCGTTGTCTTTGGTTTTCATCTTTTCTAGCAACGTAGGCATCTTGTTTTCGACGTAGGACGTATCAAAAAATCCTCGCCTAAAGTCGCGCTCCTTGCTAATACTGAGCAAAAATGGGATCGTAGTTTTGACGCTGCCCTCGATCGTAAACTCATCCAGCGCGCGTTTTAGCTTATTTACGGCTAGGTCGTAGCTAGGCGCACGCACGATGAGCTTAGCTAGCAAGCTATCGTAAAACGGCGGTATCTGATAGTCTTTATACAGGTGGCTATCCACGCGAACGGAAGGGCCTAGAGCAGGGTAGTAGCCGGTGATTTCGCCTGGGCTTGGGATGAAGTTTTGCCATGCGTCCTCTGCGGTGATACGTGCCTCGATCGCAAAGCCTTGCGTGATGACGTCGCTTTGCTCCATGTCTAGGATCTCGCCCGCTGCGATACGAATTTGACGCACGATGAGATCCACGCCCGTGATCTCCTCGGTCACACCGTGTTCGACCTGGATGCGGGTGTTCATCTCCATAAAATAAAAGTTGTTGTAATCATCGAGTAAAAACTCGATCGTGCCGGCGTTGGTGTAGTTTACGGCCTTTGCCGCGGCGACTGCGGTCACGCCCATGCTCTTTCGCAGACTTTCGCTCATCGTCGGACTAGGCGCTATCTCGAGGATCTTTTGGTGGCGGCGCTGGATTGAGCAGTCTCGCTCTGCTAAGTGGATGATGTTGCCGTATTTGTCGCCTAAAATTTGAAACTCAATGTGGCGCGGATTTACGACGTATTTTTCCATGAAAACTTCGTCGTTGTTAAAAAACGCCTTAGCCTCGCGCGTGCAGCTTTCAAAGCTAGATTCTAGCTCTTCTTCTTTCCACACTACGCGGATACCGCGTCCGCCGCCGCCGCCGCTAGCTTTTAGGATGACGGGATAGCCGATACGTTCGGCGTAGAGTTTGATATTTTCTATCGTTTCGTTGTTTAGCTTTTCGGTGCCGGGCACGATAGGGATGCCGTTTTTATTCATCAGATAGCGTGCGATGTTTTTGTTGCCCATTTTGCGGATGACGTCGGCGGTAGGCCCGATGAAAACCAGCCCAGCGTCCTCGACCTCTTTGGCAAATTCGTAGTTTTCGCTCAAAAATCCGTAGCCCGGGTGTATCGCGTCTGCGCCGCATGCTTTTGCGACCTCGACTATGCGCTTGGCGTCCAGGTAGCCCTTGATCGGATCGATGCCGATCTGGTAGGCCTCGTCGGCTATCTTGACGTGCAGGCAGTCTTGATCGGGCTTGGTGTAGATAGCGACGTTTTTGATGTGTAGGTCTTTGCAGGCTCGGATCACGCGAACGGCGATCTCTCCGCGGTTTGCGATCAAAATTTTATGTATCACTTGGCTTTCCTTTCTTATCGTTTTTTGAATTTTACTCTTTTTTGCTTGCTGATGCTTGAATTTTGCTTTTTTAGAACATGATCTTTGCATGCAGTCTTTAAATTCGCTATTTTTGCTATTAAATTTTTAGCTTGTACTGCCTTTATCTATATATTTTAATGCTCGGTAGCCAGGCGCGCTTATTTTTAATTAAATTTGCTACATAAGATAACATAAAGATTTTTATAGATGGTTAAATGTGGCAAATTTAGTACATAAATTTGAAATTTGATGGCCTTACGGCAAATTTTGATGTAGTAGGGTGGGTAAAAAACGAAATTTTTGCAAATATATCAAAAATTAGAAAGATTTAAGAAACCTTTGGCTATACTTCACATTTCTTTTAAAGTGCGCTCGTAGCTCAGCTGGATAGAGCATTTGATTGCGGTTCAAAAGGTCAGGGATTCGAATTCCTTCGAGCGCACCATTTATTCATTTATAATTAACCCTTTTTCACAGATCTTTTTTATTTATCCTTGCTTTTCTTTTGGTTATATTTTCTTGCTTTAAGTGGTTTTGCATATAAATTATATGAGCAAAAACTTTTAGAGATAAAATTTAAATCGTTAGATCTTGAGTAAATTATTGCTTTGTCTTTTAAATTTTCTTGCGGCTTACTAAAAACAATCATTTAATTCTTATCTTGGATAAAAAATATAAAAACTACTCAATTTTTATGATACATAGTTTAATGCTTATAATAATAGGTCAAAAAGTAAAATGCAGACTATTTTTGCTATTTTGTATTGAAAACTATAATTTTCAAATAAATATTTATATCTCTTTTGTATTGCCTCAGTATCTTTAACAAATACCGAAAATACGGTATT
>NZ_CALKTQ010000281.1 GCF_937997465.1 uncultured Campylobacter sp.
TATTTCTTAATTGGTTTCAAGGTTTTAAAATTTGAAATGCAAATTTACGGCGTCAAATTTTACTCTGACCGCCTTGCATTTCTAAAATTCGCGCGCTTATTTGCATTATCTGCGCAAAAACCGCTCCCTTTTGCGTTTCGAGCGAGGCCGCCATATCTTTTGCGTATGGATTTTTGCTCGTTTTTACTCGCTTTATCGCGGCTTCAAGCTCTTTTAGCCGTTTTTGTAGTTTTTCTAGCTGTTTTTTTAAGATATTTGCGCTGCTTTCTGCCTCGTTTGCGCCGCTAGGCAAATTTGACGCGCCGCGCAAGATATCGCCCCTATCGCCGCTTTTTAAATTTAGCGCGCCCGCATTTAAATTTGCCGCGCTAGCTGCCGCAGAGCTTTTGCCGACGCTCATCAAATTTGAGTTTAAATTTATGTTTAGTTTTACATCCATCGCTGTGCCTTTAAATTTAAAAGTATATCGGCAAATTTGAGTAAAATTTAAGGCGCAACCGTAAATTTCGCTCTCAAATTTATGGATTTTAAAGAAGGCTCGGCAAAATCGCCCAAATCCCGCCGAGCCCAAAAAGCAAAGCGCCGAGTTTACTCCTTCGGCGCTATCATATCCTCAGGCACCACCCACGCGTCAAATTCCTCGGCGGTTAGTATGCCCGATTTTATCGCTTCCTCACGCAGCGTAGTGCCGTTATGGTGCGCAGTTTTGGCGATCTTGGCGGCATTTGCGTAGCCGATGTGCGGATTTAGCGCGGTTACGAGCATCAGGCTCTCGTGCAGTAGCTTGTCGATTTTTGCGGCATTTGCCGTGATACCGCACGCGCAGTGTTTCTCAAAGCTGTTCATAGCGTCGCTTAGCAAGCGGATGATTTGGATGAGGTTGTAGGTAAGCACCGGCTTAAAGACGTTTAGTTCGAAGTTGCCCTGGCTTGCGGCAACGGAGATCGCGACATGGTTGCCCATCACCTGCGCGGCGACCATCGTGACGGCTTCGCACTGCGTCGGATTTACCTTGCCCGGCATTATCGAGCTTCCGGGCTCATTTTCGGGGATGTTTATCTCGCCGATACCGCATCTTGGCCCGCTTGCCAGCCAGCGCACGTCGTTTGCGATCTTCATCAAATTTGCCGCCAGGCCGTTTAGCGCGCCGCTTAAAAATACCTCGGCATCGTGGCTGGTTAGGCCGTGAAATTTATTCGGATGGGATTTAAATTTAAACGCCGTGCCCGTTAGCGCGTTTAGCTCGTCGCTTACCATCTCGCTAAATTTCGGGTGCGAGTTTAGCCCAGTGCCTACCGCGGTACCGCCGATAGCAAGTTCTTCTAAAAACGGCATAGTAGCGAGGATCTGCGCCTTGCTCGCCTTTAGCATATGCGCGTAGCCGCTAAATTCCTGTCCGAGCGTGAGCGGCGTGGCGTCTTGCAGGTGAGTGCGGCCGATCTTTACGATTTTTGCAAACTCGGCGGTCTTTTTATCCAGCGTCGCTTCTAATTTTTCGATCGCGGGCAGTAGCTTTTTTTGAAGCTCTAGCACAAAGGCTATTCGCATCGCCGTAGGATAGGTGTCGTTTGAGCTCTGACCTTTATTTACGTGATCGTTTGGATGCACGAATTTTGCGTCTCTCGCATCCAGTGCCGCCTTATCGCGGAAATTTAGCCCCAAAATCTCCATCGCGCGGTTTGAAACGACCTCGTTTAAATTCATATTCGACTGCGTGCCCGAGCCCGTCTGCCACACGACTAGAGGGAAATTTCCGTCCAGCTTGCCGTTTAAAATTTCATCGCACGCCTGCGCGATCGCCTCGGTGCGAGGCTCATCTAGTCGGCCCAGCTTACGATTAACAAGCGCGCACGCCTTTTTTAGGTAGGCAAAACCCTCTATGACCTCTCTTGGCATCGTCTCCAGCCCTACTCCGATCTCGAAATTTTCATGGCTGCGCTGCGTCTGCGCTCCCCAATATTTGTCGTTTGGAACCTTTACCTCGCCCATCGTGTCTTTTTCTATTCTATATTCCATGCCTTTATCTCCTTTACTTAAATTAGTATTTGAAATTATATATCAATTATCATAAATTTAATCTTTCGAGATTTTACGCGCAAATTCGATATAATCGCGAAATGAAAAGAGTTTTAGCTAAATTTATCAAATTTTCCGCCACCTTTGCCCTGCTTTGCTTTGTAGCTTTTTTGGTGCTTGACTTTGCCTATCCGCTCGACGTCAAAGCGCTAAAGCGGGAAAATTCGTTCATACTTTTTGATAAAAACGGCCGTATCGTCGCCCTTCGGCCGAGCAGCGACGAAATTTGGAGATTTGAGGCTAAAAACATACCGCAAACGCTAAAAGATAGCGTTCTTTTGTTTGAGGATAAATTTTTCTACTACCACATCGGCGTAAATCCCTTTGCCATGATCCGCGCGGCCGCGCACAACCTCACGCATAAAAACCGCATCGGCGCCTCCACGATCACGATGCAAGTCGCGCGCATGATGAAGCGAGAGGAGCGCACCTACGCGAACAAATTTAAAGAAATCTTTACCGCGCTTCAGCTAGAGTGGCACTATAGCAAAGACGAGATTTTAAATTTTTACTTTAACCTCGCTCCATACGGCGGAAATATCGAGGGTGCGGCGGCTGCGGCGAGGTTTTATTTCGGCAAAGATTTAAGTGAGCTTAGTATCGCCGAGTGCGCACTTTTAAGCACGATCCCAAAAAATCCAAACGCCAACCGCCTAGATAAAAAATCAAACATCAATGCGCTAAAAAACCGCGTCGCAAAGCTGCTTTATAAAGCTGGCGTGATAGATCAAAGCGCATTTCAAAGGGCACAAAGAGAGCCTTTTAAAAACAAACGCTATGACGCCGTTTATAAGGCCAGGCACTACGCCGCGCAAGCTCTAAAAAACGGCGTTACGCACTCAAATTTAGATCTAAATTTGCAAATTTTACTAGAAAACGCGCTAAAAAATACGGCTACCTCGCTAAAATCAAAAGACGCCTACAACGCCGCAGGAATAATAATCGACAACAAAAATATGAGCGTGGCGGCATACGTGGGCTCACACGACTGGCACGCTCCGCAGGGGCAAAACGACGGCGTAACGATGAGCAGAAACGTGGGCTCGACGCTAAAGCCGTTTATATTTTCGCTAGGGCTTGACGAGGGTTTCATCACGCCAAAAAGCCAGATGATAGATACAGAAATTTTCCTCGGAGAGTACGTACCCAAAAACTACGACAGCAGGTTTTTTGGTATCATCTCAGCGACCGAGGCGCTAGCGCTTAGCCTAAATATCCCGGCCGTTAGCCTAAACAACAAATTAGGCGAAAAATCTCTTTACGAGCTGCTTTCACGCGTGCATTTGGTGAGCAATTCAAAGGAATTTTACGCCGACAGTATCGCGCTTGGAAGCGCAGAGATGAGCTTACTAAATTTAGCCCACCTCTACACGATCTACGCAAATGGCGGCGAGCTAAAACCGCTAGAGGTTGCCGGCAAGACGGTACTAGGCTACGGACGGCTAATCAGCCCGCAAAGCGCGTATCTAACCTCAAAAATGCTCTCAAGCGCGTCAAGAAGCTATCTGGGCGTCGCGTGGCAATACGCAAAAGACACGCCTCAAATCGCCTTTAAAACCGGCACCAGCTACGGTTCGCGCGATATCTATACGATCGGCGTAAATAACGACTACACGGTCGCGGTTTGGTTTGGCAACTTTAGCGGCAAAAAGACGCAAAATTTAAGCGGATTTAGCGACGCGTCTCGCACAGTTTTTGACATCTTTAAGCTGCTAGCTCAAAAACAAAAATTATCTTTCATGAGCGCGCCAGGCGGCATTGAGTCCCAAAAAACCTGCCTTGACGCGTTTAAATTTAAAGAGTGCAGAGACAAGGAGGACGACTGGCAGATAGAGGGCGTTACGCCAAAGGATATCTGCGAGAGTATCAGGGGCGATGAAGTAGGATTTTTACTAAAAAACGGCGCGATTACTCAAGAAGATATCAAAGAAAGTCCTTGTTACTATAAATTTAAAAGCTATAAACCTCTCGTTGCAACGCCGTCAAATAATCAAATTCTGCTGAGCGATGAGAATTTAACCAAAGTTATGCTAAAATGTTACGCGTATATCGGCGATGAGATATATCTCAAGATCGACGAAAACGAGTGGAAAAAAGTAAACAACGCGAGCGAAAATACCTTAAATTTAACGCAAGGCAAACACAAGCTCGGGTGTCTGGATGAAAATTCGAATTTAAGCGAAATCAATATCGAAATAAGGAGGTTTTAATGCGTTTAAAGCTAGTCGGCTTAAGCCTAAGCTGCATCTTGGCAGCAAATTTAAGCGCCTTTACGCTTGACGGTTCAAGCAGGGCGTTAGACGACGGCTCGGTAAGCATTGGCGTAAAATACGCCCAAAACGAACAGTCTCTCATCGGCAAGGTCACACACAAAAAAATAATCGAGTGTTCGCCCGAGATAACGGGAGCCTTTGAGTATGGATCAGACTCGATTTTCTTTTACCCTAAAAAGCCTCTTGCAAAAGGCGTAAGCTACTCGTGCAAAAAAGGCGATAGTAAGGTTAAATTTTACGGCGGAGATTTCGTGCTATCAAATATGATCGAGTACTCCGGAGATACCTTTTTAGCGGTATTTAACGACGAGGTTAGCGAGGATGAGTTTGCCGCGAATTTTAAAATTTACGACAAGCAAAATTTAGCCAAACAAAACATCAAATATAAAATCGTAGCCAAAACGCCTAAAAGCTTTCAGATAAAGTTACTTGAAAGCGGCGACAATTTAGTATTTTCGGTTTCTAAAAACCTCAAAAATACTTCGGGTATAAATTTGGCCGATAGTTTTGAGGTCGTGCAAAAAGTCTCAAATCCAGATGAAAATTTCGTCGATAAGCCAAAAGCCAAGACTATGTTTTTAAACGAAGTCGAAGGCATCAGCCTAGATAACGGCAAACTAGCGGCTAGACTCTATCTTAAAGATTGGATAGATTCTGATAATGTTAAAAAATTTATCAAGGTTGATGGCGTAAATAGCTTTGAAGTTGGCGAAATGGAGTACACTAGCCACCAAGACGCCGACGGCGAGTATTACTACTACTATATCGACATTACCAGTAAAGACTTCAAACCGCAGACAACATACAAAGTCACCTTCTATAAGGGCTTTGGCGACGACT
>NZ_CALKTQ010000282.1 GCF_937997465.1 uncultured Campylobacter sp.
AACGGCGAAGCAAGCGAACCGCAGAATTCACTCTCAAACATTACGCCAAGCGTCGTTAGCGCTTATCTAAAAGGCGAGCTAAAAGAGTGCGAAAACAGCGTTTTTAGCGACATTTGCGTTTTTACGGACGGCAAATTTACTCCCGTGACGAGGAAGAATTTTAACGAGCTTTTGGAGTTTGCTTTTAAAAATTTATGCGCGGGCCAAAGCGTTAAATTTAAAGATATTAGCGGCGAATTTGAAGCGTCAAATTTCACCGAACTAAACGAAAATTTTAATCTTTTAATGCCGACAAACCTTAAAAATTTACCCAAAATTTTTATCGCAAACGAAGCCGAGCAAGTAGCTCTAGCAAGCTACGAAAAGCCTGCCGTTACGCTAAAAACTACAGCGATCTACCGCGGCAATCACCCAAGCTCGCCAAGATTTTTTGATGTCTGCGCAGCTAGAGACATTTTCATCTACGCGCTTTGCGACAAGTTTTTTAAAGCGGGCGTAAATTTTATCGCGCTAAAGGCGCAAAAGCCGCCGTTTAAGGCCGTGGTGCTTGAAAACGGATACATTTTTAGCGGCTCTAGGATTTATTATTCGCGTGAAAATTTGAACCGGATGGAGGGCGCCGCGGATAAAAATCTAGCCGCTTTTAATCTCGCAAAAAAAGAATTTGACGCAGAGGGCGGGATAGCTAGGATATTTTTAAGCATGTTTAAAGACGATGAAGTTAAAATTTACCCCAAATTTGATGATTTTAACGTCTTAAATTTCGCCTTGCCTGCGAACTTTGAGGAGCTTTACGCGCAGATAAAGCGCGAGGAGGGCGGCGAGAGATTGCTTCAAAATTACAGTGAAAACTTTAGCCTGCCGCGCGGTGAGCTTGGCGTACAAAACGGCTTTTTCGGGCTATTTTGTATGGCTGGAGCACTGCTTGGATTTGATAGCGATGCGCAAAAAGCGGGCGAGATTTTACTGCAAAACGCGAGCGATTTTAACGGCGCAAAAGGGCCTAGGCTCGATTTTAAAATGCTAAACAAAACGCATTTTGACGTCGCTAAATTTGCCAGAAGCGGCATGAGCTTTAGGCTCGCAGGCGTCGATGCTAGGCTGCTTAGCTACGGATACGCCGAGTCGCTGTCGTATTTTTTGAGCAATTTTTCAGACTCGCTAAAGCAGGATTTTGGCGTGCAAAACGCGCTGCTTTGCGGCTCGCTTTTTGAAAACAAAACGCTTGCAAATTTGACGTTAAAGCATCTAAAAATAGGTTTAAACGCCAAATTTAGCAAAGAGTTTTTGATTGAAGAGATGTTTTAAATATGAAATTTCAGGCCTGGTTCAAGGTGTGGGTTTTCGCCCTTTCGTTTATAATCTAGCACTTAAATTCGGCCTTGCGGGCGAAATTTATAACGACGATGAGGGCGTGAAGCTAACGCTTTGCGGTCCAAACGAGCAGATAGAAAAATTTGAAAAAGCGCTGCATGAGGAGCTGCCAAGCCTTGCTCGCATCGACGAGATGAGAA
>NZ_CALKTQ010000283.1 GCF_937997465.1 uncultured Campylobacter sp.
TGGTGGAAAAACGGCCAAAATCCGCAAAGACGCGCCAAAGTCATAATAAGCGATCACAAAGACGGCGAGATCATCGCGCGCGTGATTTCGTTTTTCGGTATCGGCGCGATCAGGGGCAGTAGCTCAAAAGGCGCGGTAAAAGCCCTCGCGCAAAGCTTTAGAGAGCTAAAAAGCGGCACCGACGTCATCATCACCCCGGACGGTCCGCGCGGTCCGTATCACAGCGTCGCCGACGGAGCCGTCGTCATCGCGCAAAAGCAAAATGCGCAAATACAAATTTTAAACTACGAAGCGAGTAAATTTTGGCAACTAAAAAGCTGGGATAAGATGATAATCCCAAAGCCTTTTAGCGAGATTTCTTATACACTCTCGCCGCCTTTTAGCGTGACAGGCATGAAGCTAGAAGCCGCAAGAGAGCAGATAAAAAAGGAGATGGAAAAATGAGCTCAAAGACCGTTATTTTAATTATCGGAGCGCTTTTGGCGGCTATTTTTGTCTCATTTGTTACGCTTAGTCCGTCTTACAAAAACGCGCTTGGAGCCAAATTTTACTACGAAATGGGCGATTACGAAACCGCCTATAAGCTCTCAAAATCAGCCTACCATAAAGACATTTACAACAAACTAGCCCACACCGTGATGGTGCAAAGCGAGATCTCGCAAAAATACGCTCTCTACATCGCCCGTTCAAACGGATATTTAGAAAATATCCAAAAAATCAGCAAATCAGGCAAGGTAAGCAAAGTAAATTTAGATAAAATTCGCATGATGTGCGACATCGCCGTGAGCGACTATGCAGAGCTTAAACCGTCAAATTTGACAGACTCAGACCTGCAAGAAGAAGCAAAACGAATAAAAGATAAATTTTTAACCCTACAAAAAGAGCTGTTTTAACTCTATTTTATGGCTTTTTGGGTATTATAACGCATCGTAATTTTTAGGAGAAATCTTTGCTGATACGTCGTTTTTTTAGCGTCTTATATCTTAGCGCCGTTATCCAGTCTAAAAAATGCATATTTTACGGCGAAGCATACAAGGGTGCAACTCCGATCAAAACGATAAAAAATGAATTTGACCTAGATGAGTCCGGCAAAATTTCCGAAAGAATAAAAGAGTACTTACAAAATCTACAAAAAGAGTATAAATGGGTTTATATTTCGCTATTTTTTGATGCGCTCGAGCAAGGAGCGTTTGAAGCTAAAAACGCCGAAAATCTTGAAAAACTAGGCATAAAAACAAAGGAAATAGCTTGCATAAATCCCGCTAAAAATTGGCTGATCTATGCAAAACTTTCAGACGTTAAAGCCGCCGAGAGTAAATTTGGTGATACGGACATAGACGTACTTTATTCGCCCATAGTACTTATACAAAAAGAGATCGAGAAACAAAAATTATCTACGGCAAAGACGCTTTTTATTTATGCCTGCAAAGAAATTTTCGCCATCTGCATTACATCAGGTAACGGCGCAAAATACGCCACGGTTTGTAAGCTAGATGAGGACGACGGCGACGAGAACGTCGAATTTGATAAAGAAAACAGCGACGAGATAGATGATTTTATCACGAATGTAGACGAAAGCTTTAACAACATGGACGGTCTAGAAAATTTAGACGATATGTTAAAGACCGGCGATAGCCAAGAGGAGTTTGCCGACCTAGACTACGATATAAATATGCCAGAATCCACCGATGTAACCGCCTCGGTATCGATATTTGGGCGCGATATGAGTATGTACCGGTATATATCGTTAGCGCTTAAAGAATTTTATTCAAATCCTCTATACGAAGGCGATTTTATCGAAAATGTCGTGATTTTCGACGCTACAGAGAGGACGAGCGCTACGTTTTTACACTATCTAGAAAACGAACTCTTAGTAAAAACCGCCGTTTATCCCGTCGATACGCTAAAAACGATGACCGAGCTAATGAAAAAAGAGTTGGAAAATGACTAGTTATAGCTTTATAAGACCTCAGAAAAAACCGATTTTTAACCTTTTTAGCAAAATTTGGCTGTTTTTTATCGCTACGATAGTGTTGCTTTTTGCTGCGGTAAATTTCTTTGTTGAGTTTAAAAGTAACTCGCTACGAAACGAAACGCAAATTTTAAAACAAAAACAAGAGCAGACGCAAGAGCAAATCAAACAAGCCGACGAGCTCACTGCGCTTTTAAAGCAAAGAAGAGATAGCGCAAACGAGATAGCGGCCTCAAATGCCGTCTTAAAACAAAGCCTGCGCAATCTACTCGATCTTGTCCCCTCAAGCATCACGCTACACGAGATCTCGATGGATAAAAACTCACTCGTCGTAAAAGGCACTACGCCTAGCCGAGATATTTACAATATGTTACTCGCCACACCGCTAAAGTCGATTTTTAACACGTCAAATACCTCTTTTTATCAACTAGATAGCGGCTGGCTAAATTTCATCAGCACAAATAAAACCGACAGCTTAGAGGGTAAAAATGAGTAAAGATAGAAGCCTACAAAATATCGACGTTACCAAATTACTCATCTATATTCTAATTTTTATAGTCGCTTGCCTTGTGATGATATTTGGCTTTTTAGTACCGAGTATCAAAGAATACAAGCAGGTCAAATACGAAAGTCGCATGCAAATCGCCGCAAGTGCGCAAACGCAAAGGCTCTACGACACCAAATCAAAAGCCCTAAACGAGATAAAGCAAAACGACAAGGCCGTATTAGACGCTCTTGAAAACAAATTTGACGTAGAGAATTTTACTCAATTTGCCTCAAAGTACTTTATGAACGTAAATCTAAGCGAGCCAAAAGAGGCCGCAAAAAACGGCGAGATCTCAGTCTATGAGCTAACGGTAATGGGCTCCATGAAAACTCCTGCTAAATTTTACGAGTTTATGGATGCGCTACAAAGCTACGAAAATATCGTAAAAATCGACTTTCCGATCAAAATGCGCAAGGATGCCGAAAAAATCGACGCGACCTTTGGTGTCAAAATTTACAGCTTAAGATAAATCAAAGTTTTTACTCTCCGCTTTTTGTATAATCCTTAAAATTTAAGTTAAGGATAAAAAATGATTAAATTTAATAACGCCGCCGTTGCCTTGGCGACTGCGATCTTAAGGGATTATCTTAACGGAACGGTAAATTTTTTCGCCTCTAGAAAAGCTGCAAAATCCGAACTAACGAAACTCACGCCGGCCGATTTTAAAAACGTGCGCGCAAATTTGCTAAATTTAGGCTTTAAGAGCGAGTTTATCGATGAAAACGCCGCCGAGCTATCAGAAATCCTGCGCGGTATCCTAACAGCCGAGCGCCCCAATTTACCAAAAGACCACCCTATCGCCACCTACATCGACGAAAACGATGCCACGCGCGAACTAATCGCAAAGGCAAAAGAGCTGCTAAAAAAGAAATTTATCAAAAACGAATGGCTTGAAATTTACGACAAACTGGGCGGCTTTAACAGAACGCACTTTGCTAGAAAACAGCACCAGCTCTACTCAATGCTCGAAAACAAGGGATTTGACCGCCCATCGCGCTTTATGTGGAGCTTTGATAACAAGGTCCGCGACGGTATCGCCGCAGCGCGCGAGCTGCTAGAGTGCGGCAAGGCGGATGAGTTTATCGCGGCTCAGCACGAGATCTACGAAAATCTACTCGATCTGCTCGGACGCGAGGAGGCGGCACTCTATCCGACGTCGCTGGAGCTAATCAGCGAGGATGAGTTTCGCGCGATGAGACGAGGTGATGACGAGATCGGGTATTTTCTCATCGAAAAGCCGAGCGAATTTTATCCGTTAAATTTGGAGTCCGGTAGCAGCTCGGAGGCAAATTTAAAGGACGTAAATTTACAAAGCGAGTCAAATTTAAGCGCGGCAAATTTACAAAACGACAACCTAAACGAAGCGGTTTTAAATCCGAATTTCCTAAAAGAGCTGTCAAATTTGATGAGTAAATACGGGCTAAATCCAAACGCAAACAGCGATAAAAACGCCGTTTTTGACGTCGCTACGGGCAAGCTCACGCTAGAGCAAATCAACCTCATTTATAAGCATATGCCCGTTGACCTCTCCTTCGTCGATGAAAACGAGATCGTGAAATTTTACACCGACACCAAGCACCGCGTATTTCCGAGGAGTGCCGGCGTCATCGGGCGCGACGTAAAAAACTGCCACCCGCGCGAGAGCGTAGCTAGCGTGTTAGAGATCATCGATGCGTTTCGCAAGGGCGAGCGCGATGAGATCGACTTTTGGCTGGAGCTTCACGGCAAATTTATCTACATCTACTACGTGGCCGTGCGCGATGAAAATGGCGTATTTAAGGGGGTGCTAGAGATGATGCAAGACGTCACGCGCATCCGCAGCCTAGAGGGCAAACGCACGCTGGTGACGTGGGACGATCTAAAGAAAAAGTACGGGGAGTAATAGTTTATAACTCATAAAATTACTTAAACTTAATAGCCCTTGGCTGCTAAGTTTAAAATATTGCAAATCAATTTTTGCTTGTATCTTAAATATCTATAAGCTCATGATCATATCTGCTTTTATACATGCTAATTTTTATTTTTTCATTCTTTAGAAGCCCTTTTAAGGCATACGAT
>NZ_CALKTQ010000284.1 GCF_937997465.1 uncultured Campylobacter sp.
GTCATGGCAAACTCGGGCGCGATCCTGCGCGAAGTGGGCACGACGAATAAAACCAACCTGCGCGACTACGAGGACGTGATAAACGAAAACTCGAAGCTGATTTTAAAGGTGCACAGATCAAATTTCGACATCGTGGGCTTTAGCGAGGACGTAGCGATGCCGGATCTTAGCGCGCTGGCAAGAGAGCGAAATTTGATTGACTATTTTGATCTTGGCGGCGGATTTTACGGTGAGCTGCCCTACGGCCTAGGGCGCAACGAGCCTAATCTAAAAAATCTAAAAGATGCCTCGCTCGTTAGCTTTAGCGGCGACAAGCTCTTTGGCTCCGTGCAGTGCGGCATAATCCTAGGCAAAAAGGGGCTCATCGCAAAGCTAAAGAAAAATCAGCTGTTAAGAATGCTGCGCGTGGATAAGGTTATTATCTCGCTACTGGCTGAAAGCGTCAAAGCCTACGCAAACCGCGAATTTGAGCTTATCACGACGGTAAAGCAGCTCTATAAAAGCGTGGATGAGCTAGAAAGCACGGCAAATTTCATAAACTCGCAGCTAAAAACTCCGCTTGAAATCGTGCGCACGACGACATTCGTAGGCGGCGGCACGATGCCGAACAAACGCATACCTAGCCTCGCGCTAGCCGTCAAAGGAAACGCGAACGAAAATGAGGCTAAATTTAGGAAAAATCTGGTGATCGGGCGCATCGAGGAGGGTAAATTTTTGCTCGATCTTCGCAGCGTGCTGGACGCGGACGTGCAAAATTTGATAGAAAAAATCAACGAAACGGATGAAAAATGAGCTTAATCATAGGAACGGCCGGACACATCGACCACGGCAAAACGGCACTGATAAAGGAACTAAACGGCTTTGAGGGCGACAGACTCGAGGAGGAGCAAAAGCGCGGGATCACGATTGATCTTAGCTTTTCAAATTTGAGCAAAAACGGCGAAAATATCGCATTTATCGACGTGCCGGGACATGAAAATTTGATCAAAACGATGATTAGCGGCGCGTACGGATTTGACGCGTGCCTCTTTGTCGTAGCGGCAAACGACGGGCTTATGCCGCAGTCTTTGGAACATTTGGAGGTTTTAAACATCCTTGGAGTTCGCTCTCTCATCGTCGCGCTAACTAAATGCGATCTAGCTAGCACAGAGCTAATCGAGCAGCGAAAAAGCGAAATTTATACTGCTGCGCAAAAGTATAAAAATCTGCAAATTTTAGAGATTTTCCCGGTTAGTATCAAGGATAGCGCGAGCATTGATGAGCTGCGAAATTATCTTTTTACGCTAAAGGCCGCTAACCGCGAGCAAGATGGTATTTTTAGGTATTACATCGACCGCGTTTTTAGCCTAAAAGGTATCGGAAACGTAGTCACGGGCACCGTGATAGAGGGCACTGTGACGAAAAACGAGAAGCTGTTTAACTACGACGCCGGCAAAGAGGTGCAGGTGCGAAGCGTGCAGAGCCACGATACCTTCGTCGACCGTGCCGGAGTTAGCAGCCGCGTGGCGCTAAATTTGACTGGAATCGAGCTAAATGATCTAAAAAAAGGCCAGCTGCTTAGTAAGAAGGGCTTTTTTAGAGGATTTCGCGAGATAGACGCGATAGTTTTCGCTCGCGAGCTAACGCATGGGCAGAGCGTGACGTTTTGCGTCGGTGCAAAGGCCGCACCTGCAAAAGCGCTGGTTCTTAGCGAAAAAGAGGGCGGGATATTTGCGACGTTTAAATTTGAAAGGGATATGTTTTTAAAATTTGACGAACCGTTCGTGCTCATCGCAAACGGTCGCGTCATAGGTGGCGGCAGGGTGCTAAACGCCGTGAGCGAGCCGATGAAAAAATCAAGCAAAATTTCGTTTTTAAACGCGCTGCTCAAAAAGGACTTCGTAAGCGCCTTTGCGATGCTAAAAGATACGCATAAAAACGGCTTTGGCATCATCTCGGCCTATCAGCGTTTCGGGCTAAATCACGAGGAAGCCGTGGCTATAGCAAAACAAACGCCAAACGTATTCGTCGATGAAAAGGCGCTAAATATCTACGATCTAAGCGCGGTCGATAGGATAAAAAGCGCGGTCAAATTTATGATAGAAAAGAACGAATTTGCCGTATTTTCGGCTACAAGTATCAGCCTAAAGCTCTCGTGGGCCAGCGAAAACATCGCTCAAAAGGCGCTTGATGAGCTAGAAAGTGCGGGCATGATCGCTAAAAACGACGGCGCCTATACTAAAACGGGCGTGGATATGAGCAAGCTAAAAATCAGGCTCGAGGAGAAAATTTACGAAATTTTGCAAAGCGGAAATTTAGCTCCCTTGGCGCCCTATAACATCTACGACGAGCTTGAGATAGACCGCGTTAGCGGCGATAACGCGCTAAAGAAGCTAACGGGCATCGGGCGCGTGGTGAGGCTCGCGCATAATCTTTTCGTAACGTCAAAAGCCCTAAACGAGGCGCTTGCAAAGCTAAAAGCTATCATCTCCGCGCAAGGATTCGTAAACGTAACGAACGCGAAAGAGGCATTAAATTTGAGTAGAAAATACATAATCGCCTACCTCGAGCAACTCGATCTAGATCCAAATATCGTAAAAAACGGCACGGACCGAGTTTTAAAAGCGTGATTTTTTATCTATTTATAAAAAGCTAATATAATCCGCGCAAATTTTTAAAAAGGAATGAAATGAAAAAAATAGTTTTGTCGCTAATGGCGGCCTGCGCGATGTTTGCTGCGTCAAACGAGCAAGTAGTCGGTTTTTATTCGCAGATGGTCGGCGAGGGCGTGAAAGTAAACGTGACCGAGCGCAAACCGTTAACCGACGGAATCGAAGCGGTCGTGGTAAATTTGAGCAACGGTCAAGTCAGCCAAGACGAGGTTATCTTTACTAAAGGCGACCTGCTTTTCCCGGATATCATCGACCTAAAGGCGCAAAAAGCCTACTTGCAAGAGATAAAAAAGGAAATAGCGGCGAAAAATATCTCAAAAGTCTATAAAAACGAGCAAAAAGAAAATATCATCACTCTAGGAAACGACTCTAAAAAGCCTACTATCGTGATGTTTTCCGATCCTGAGTGCCCATACTGCCGCCTAGAGCTTGAAAAGATCGAAGCGACGTTAAAAGAAAGCAACGTAAAGCTAATCTTAACTCCGGTTCACGACGTATCGTCTTTGCAAAAAAGCTTTTTGATATATAAAGACGTAGCAAGCGCGAAAACCGATAGCGACAAGATCAAAATTTTACGAAAATATTTTGCGGACGACTATAAGGTGGCAGACGGTGCAGTCAGTGACGCAGACGTAAAAGCGATGGATAATTTAAGACAAAAATACTCCGCCGCCGGCGTTCGCTCCGTGCCTTTTATAGTAAATTTAAGCGACCTTCAAAAATAATCCCTAACGTAAATTTGAGCTAAATTTGATAAATTTAGCTCAAAAGCCCCAGAGTTACATAAAATATACATTTTTAACTTGATATGTAGTATTAAAACTTAAGCTAAATTTTAGATTTCCTTAACTATTTATTAAGTTTCATAATTAATCTAATATTTTTACTTCGTTTATTCTCAAAATATGCTAAATTTGCACAGTGATATTTTAAAATATGCAAGTGCCCTAAAATACGCGCCTGTAAGGCGCACTACGCCTAGGAAATATGCAAAATTTGAACAATATCTTTCTAAAAACGTCTCAAAAATTTCAAATTTGGGATTAATAAGGAGAAAACATGCAAGGATCAAGACGAGATTTTCTCAAAAAATCTCTGAAGGTCGGCGCGGTAGGCGGAACCGTATTGGCCGCTGCAGCTATCGCAAAACCGACTAGCGACGAGCTTGCTCCTGACGACAACGGCGTAGTTGTCGGCAAGTCGAGCAAAAAAGAGGTGCTTTACAAAAAAAGCAAAGAGTGGGAATACTACTATAAGATCGCTTACTAAGGGAGAAAACCATGAGTGATTCACGCATAGGAAGACGCTCGTTTTTGAAGCTTGCCGCTCTTGGTGCCGGTAGCACGATGGCATTTGGCGAAAACGAGACGTTTAGAAAGGCAACCAACGAGGAGATAAAAAATCCTTACGAAGGTTCAAAAAAGGTTAGAACGATTTGTTCTATTTGTTCGGCGGGTTGCGGTATAGAAGCCGAGGTAAAAGACGGAGTATGGGTACGCCAAGATATGGCTATGTATCACCCGATCTCTCAGGGTTCGCACTGCTCTAAGGGAATCGATCAGATCGACCTTACGAAATCAAAACAACGCATCAAATTTCCGATGAAAAAAGTAAACGGAAAAGGGGAGCGCATCAGCTGGGAACAGGCCGTAAACGAAATCGGCGATAAGATGCTACAAATCCGTAAAGAAGACGGTCCTGATAGCGTAGTTTTCTTGGGTTCGGCTAAATTTAACAACGAGCAAAGTTATTATTTTCGCAAATTTGCGGCGTTTTGGGGTACAAACAGCAACGATCACGTAGCACGCATTTGACATAGCGCAACAGTCGCCGGTGTGGCGAATACTTGGGGTTATGGCGCGATGACGAATCACTTCGGAGATATGACGGCAAATTCAAAAGCGATCTTTTGTATCGGTGCGAATTCGGCTGTAGCAAATCCCGTCGGCGGAATGAAGCATATGTTGCAAGCCAAAGATAGAAACAACGCAAAATTAATCGTAGCGGATCCGAATTTTACTAAAACGGCTGCGCACGCGGATCTTTACTTGCGTCAGCGTTCAGGAACGGACGTGGCTCTTATTTATGGACTTATTCACATTATCCTTAAAAACGGCTGGGAAGATAAAGAATTTTTAGAAAACAGAACCTACGGTATCGAAGAGGTTAGAAAAGAGGCCGAACACTGGACTCCCGAGCTTACTTCGGACGTTACCGGCGTACCGGTAGATAGACTCATAGAGGCTGCTAATATAATGGCGCATACGAAACCGGGAACGGTTATCTGGGCTCTAGGTATCACTCAGCACTCGGTGGGAACGTCAAATACCAGAATTTTACCTATCCTTCAACTAATCCTAGGCAATATGGGTAAACCTGGCGGCGGCTGTAATATCATCCGCGGTCACGATAACGTTCAGGGCTCTACCGATATGGGTAATCTTTCAGACACTCTTCCTATGTATTACGGACTAGGAGACGCCTCGTGGAAATACTACTGCAAAGGCTGGGGCGTTGATTATGACGAGTTTATCAAACGATTTGCGGTTTCGACAAAAGAGCCGAAACAAGGCGGCGCTCCGGTAAAAAATACCGTATTTGAAGAGTATTTTTATCACGATCCGCAAAATCCGGAAGATAGAAACTGGAGAAACGAAAAAGGCTGGTCGCTATCAAAATGGTGGCAAGGCGTTCTAAAAGAGGAAAAGACTTTTACTAGCGGCAAACTTCGCGTTCTTTGGGTTCAAGGAACCGGTATCACCTCTATGGCTCACCTTACAAAAATTCAGCAAGCCGTCGACAAGCTAGATATGCTAGTAGTTGCGGAGCCGTTCGTAAACGAGGTTGCTATCCTTTCAGATAGAAAAGACGGAATTTACGTACTTCCGGTGGCTACTGCGTTTGAAAACGAAGGTCATATAAGCTCGACTAACCGCTCCGGTCAATGGAGAACAAAAGTCGTTGAGCCGCTTTACGAGAGCAAAGCCGACCACGAGGTCATGTTCTTATTTGCTAAAAAATTCGGCTTTTACGACGAGTACGTAAAAGGCATGAAGATGGCGACCGTAAACAACGAGCCAAAACAAGTTAAAGACGACTTCGTGTGGCCTGACGACGCTACAAACGAGATAGCTCGCTTGGGTAAATCTATCGGCTGCACCGGTAGAACGGCCGAGATGTTTAGAAGACATCAGGCCAACTGGCAAAATTTCGACCCTGATACGCTAATGGGTATCGGCGGCGACGTAAAAGGCGAATACTACGGTAAGCCTTGGCCGGCATGGGACGAAAAACACCCTGGTACACCGATACTTTATGATATGAGCAAGTCTTACGCAGAGGGCGGTTGCGGATTTAGAAATCGTTTCGGCTTAGAGCATAACGGCGTTAGTCAGCTAGCTAGCGAGGATACGACTTTGGTAGGATCGGACGTAAAAGGCGGCTATCCGCAAATTACCAAAGAAAATATTGAAAAAGTCCTAGGCATAACCTTAACCGAAGAAGAAAAAAGACTGATGGGGGCTACTTGGAGTACGGATCACAGCGGACTTATCCTAGAAAAATGCCGCGAAAAAGGCGTAGTGCCGTTTGGTAACGCAAGGGCAAGAATGATCGTTTGGGAATTCTTAGATCCGATCCCTAAACACCGCGAGCCTATCCACTCTCCGCGCTGGGATTTGGTACAAAAATACCCGACTTTCGACGATCAGGCTAGAAACTTCCGCGTCGAGACGAAATATAAATCCGAGCAGCAAGCAAAAGACTGGAGCAAGGAATTCCCTATCGTATTTAGCACATTGCGCCTAGTAAACCTAAGCGGTGCTGGTATGATCGAGCGAACGAGCAAGTATCTAGCGGCGATCACGCCTGAGATGTTTGCTAACGTCCACCCTGAGCTTGCGCTAAAATACGGTATCCAAGACCGCGATATGATGTGGATCCACTCTCCGCAAGGCACTAAGATCAAGGTTCGTTGCTATCATACTCAGATGGTTACGCCGGATAGAATTTGTATGCCGTATAACTTTGCGGGCGTTATGCAAGGCGTGAGCCTAGAAGACCGCTATCCTGAGGGCACTAAGCCTTATACGATCGGCGAGAGCTTCAATACCGTAACAAACTACGGCTTTGACCCGGTTACTCAAATTTCGGAATTTAACGCCGGACTTTGCAGGATAGAAAAAGCTGACGGAGAGGGCTTTAACACCTTCTTCCACGAATACGGCGAAAATAGAGTCTAAGGAGTAAGAGATGGCAAGAATGAAATTTTTCGTAGATACAAACAGATGTATCAGCTGCTTTGGATGCCAGGTCGCTTGCTCTTCGGCTCACGAGCTCCCGGTGGGGCTCTACCGCCGCAAGGTCATCACGCTAAATGACGGTATAGAGGGCAAGGAAGTATCGACTACGATAGCCTGCCAACACTGCACCGACGCTCCTTGCGAGCAGGTGTGCCCGGTTGATTGTTTTTACATCAGAGCCGACGGTATCGTGCTTCACGATAAAAACAAATGCATCGGCTGCGGATACTGCCTATACGCATGTCCGTTCGGCGCGCCGCAGTTTCCTAGAGACGGGGCGTTTGGTATCAAAGGCGCTATGGATAAATGCACTATGTGTGCCGGAGGGCCTGAGGAGACGAACTCCCACGAGGAGCTTCATATGTACGGTCAAAACCGTATCTCAGAGGGCAAAGTCCCTATGTGCGCCGCCGTTTGCGCCACCAACGCGCTACTAGTAGGCGATGCCGCAGACGTGTCAAACGTATACCGCAAACGCGTTATGCTAAGACAAGCGGGCACCACTATCTAACTCAAATTCGGGGGCAGCTCGCTCCCGAATTTTCTTTCAAATTTTACCCATTAAATTTACTCAAATTTCAAAGTCGGATAAATCTGATAATCAAAAAATATAGCTTGTTGATAAGACTTATACTTGATAGCCGTTTTTATTTTCGCTAAAGTTTTTTAATGATAGAATGCGCGCATAAAACATATTTTATTGGAGTTTTTATGAGTAAATTTTTGAAATTTATACTTGCTTTGTTTATCCCCTTTATGCTAAATGCGCAGGACGCCGACTACGGCCCTGAGATACAGAGCATAAAAGATTCATTCGTAAGTATCATGCAACAGTACAAGGACGGCAAGATCGACGAAGCCAAAACCACCACGCAAAATGCGTATTTCGGGCATTTCGAAAATATCGAAGCCGCGATTAGGGTAAATTTGGGACAGAAAAAAGCCTACTCGATGGAGTCTAAATTCGGTAAGATCCGTAAAGCCATCATCGCTAAAAAACCGGTAGAAGAGATACAAGCGATAATGGACGAGCTAAACAAAGAGATGGATGAGGTTTTGCCCGTCATCAACGCCGGTCATAAGCTAGTGGGCGAGTACTCAGACCCTAAAAACGCGGACGCCGCGCAGACAGCCAAGACTACCGAGGCTAGCCAAACTACGGCACAGCCCGCAAGTAGCGCCGCTATCGAACCGCACTGGCAGGTGGTTTATAACGACATAAAAACAGCCCTTAGCGCTGCCGCAGCAGCCTACGAAAAGGGCGACAAAGACGCCGCAAAGCAGCAGATAAGCAATAAAGCCAAATTTGAGCTTTACCGCAACACGAAGCTGGAAGAGGCCATTCGTAGATTTATAACAGGCGGTCAGGGTATCGACGGCGATATCCAAAAACGAATGGGTTCGGCGATAATCGCGATAAACAACGATGTAGCCGCCGACGTACTAAAGTCAAATTTGGAGGAGCTTGATGCGCTGATATACGAAAACGTAGCCAAGCTGCCTATGGACTCGGGTTCGCTAGCTACTAACGTGGTTTTACCTGATAACGCCGAGGATGACGCGGCTACTGATTTTGCGCCAGTCGTTGCTAACATAAAGGCAAAAATCGCCGACGTGATCAAACTTTACGCCGCAAAAGACGTAGCTAAAGCTATGAGCGATGCGCAGGATATTTACTTCGACGAGTTCGAAGGTAGCGGTATGGAAAACAAAGTAGGCGCGATAGACGTCGGCCTAAAAACTAAGATAGAAGGAAATTTCGGCGAAGTAGTCGCACTGATGAAGGCGGGTGTGAGCGTCGAGAGACTCCAGCAAGCAGCCGATAATCTGGGCGCAAATTTAGACGCCGCGCTAGAAAAAACAAGCGGCAGCAGCTCCCCTTGGGCGCTATTTGTTTACGCGCTTACTATCATACTTCGCGAGGGATTTGAGGCGCTCATCATCGTAGCGGCCGTCGTGGCGTATCTACTAAAAACCGGCAACGAAAAGCGCATGAGTATCGTTTACAGCTCGCTTGCCGTAGCGGTCGTGTTAAGCTTTGTTATGGCGTGGATTATGAATTTGATTTTTGCCGGCGCTGCAGGTCAAAAAAGAGAGGTGATGGAGGGCGCGGTGATGCTTATTGCCGTAGGACTGCTCTTTTACGTCGGTTTTTGGTTGCTCTCAAACGCAGGCGCAAAAAAATGGAGCAAATATATCCAAAGCCACGTCAGCGAGTCGATATCTGCAGGATCTGCTAAGGCGCTTTGGTGGACGGTGTTTTTAGCTGTTTTTAGAGAGGGTGCGGAGACCGTGCTTTTCTATCAGGCGCTGATTTTTGACGCTAAAGATAGCGCGGGCTACTCGATGATCGCGCTGGGATTTATAGTGGGGCTAGTCATCTTGCTCGTCACTTACTACGTGTTTAAAATTTTTGCTATAAAAATCCCGATCAAGCCGTTTTTCTTGTTCACTTCGGCGATCATTTTTTATATGTCGATCGTGTTTGTGGGCAAGGGGCTTATGGAGTTTGTCGAGGGTAAAATTTTCGTTCCGACCAAGATCGAAGGCTTCCCAACTATCGAGTGGCTGGGTATTTATCCGTATTACGAGAGCTTAGTACCGCAGACTATCATGGTAGCGGCGCTAATCATCGGCGTGATCATAATGAAAAAAAAGCAAGCCAAAGAGGCTTAAATTTGACGTTTCTAGCTTTCGCGGGTTGCCGCGAAGCTTAAAAATAAATTTACAAACCAATTTAAAGGAGAGAACATGAACAAATTTGTTAAAACAGCTTTGGCATTTAGCCTTGCTGCTTCAGTAGCCGTAGCAGGCGAGTTTCCTATCGGCGATCCGGTAGAGATCAACGGCATGGAGATAGCTGCCGTTTATCTAGAGCCGATCGACATGGAGCCAAAAGGCATCGACCTAGCTCCTAGTAAAGCAGACATCCACCTAGAGGCCGACATCCACGCTATCGAGGGAAATAAAAACGGCTTTGCAGCCGGCGAGTGGATCCCTTATCTAAAAGTTAATTAC
>NZ_CALKTQ010000285.1 GCF_937997465.1 uncultured Campylobacter sp.
CAAAGTAAAAAACAACCTCAAACGGTTGTTTTTTACGCAAAGAAGCTCGGCTTGCAAGACTAAATTTAACCAAACCAAATTTAGCACCTTAAAGGTGCGGGTCTTGGCGAGTAACGCCAAAAGCGCCGAAAAAAGTAAAAAAAGGAAACAAATGCTAGAAGCTCTTAGCTTAAATTTCATGCAAAACGCCCTGCTGGCGGGCATCCTCGTTAGCATCGCTTGCGGCGTGATCGGCACACTTACGGTCATAAACCGCATGGTTTTCATCGCGGGTGGCATCGCTCACGGCGCATACGGCGGGCTTGGCATCGCGTTTTATTTTTCGCTCGAGCCGCTGCTTGGAGCGAGTCTGTTTTCGCTGTTTTTGGCGCTACTCATCGCCACGATCACGCTCAAAGACAAAAGTAAGATGGACTCCGTTATCGGCGCGCTGTGGGCGTTTGGCATGGCGTTTGGCATCATTCTCACCGACCTGGCGCCCGGCTACAATGTCGATCTAATGAGCTATCTTTTTGGTTCGATTTTGGCCGTGCCGCAGGGCGATCTTGTTTTCATGGCGGTCGCAAACTGCGTCATACTAGCGTCAGTCGCGCTATTTTACCGCCAGTTTGAGGCGCTTAGCTTTGACACGGAGTTTGCGCGGCTGCGTGGGGTGCGCACGACGCTGCTATACTACGCGCTAACGTGCATGATGGCGCTAAGCGTCGTGATGACGATACGCGCGGTCGGACTCATCCTAGTTATCGCGCTGCTCACGATCCCGCCCTATATCGCGGGTGCGGTCTCGAGCCGCCTGGGCACGATGATGCTAAACGCCGCGCTCATCTCGGCCGCGTTTTGCGTGAGCGGGCTGTGGCTGAGCTTTGAGGCGAATCTCACTAGCGGCGCTAGCATTATCCTCATCGCTTCGGTTTGCTTTTTTATATTTACCGCGGTAAAAAGGCGGTAGATTCGGCGTTTTGGGTTAAATTTGATGAAATTTGACTCGCGATCTGCGGCTTAAATTTGATGTCAAATTTGCAGTCGCTAGCATATACGGGCAAATTTGACCAAGCAAAGCCAAATCAGATAAATTCCTTCTCCAAAGGCTGCATCGCGTTGCCGTCTGCGTCGAAAAGCACTCGCCCGCAGACCTCGCAAACCTCATCTATAGGAGAGGGCTCGTCCGCATCCAGCTGCCACGCGGACATTTCGCCGCACTCGCAATTTATGATGTAAAGGATCTGTCTTTTGCGGCGCTTACCCCATGGCGCGATGTCCCAAAATAGCTCCTCGCGCCTGCCTAGCTTTTTAAAATCTTTCTCGGCGTCCTTGTGCGCGACGAGCAGATAGTAGGCATCACTATGAAGCTCCAAAGTAAAGAGCCTAAAATCGCTCTTCTTTAGCGCTTTTTGAAACTCGTTCATCAAAAATAGGCTCGCATCGCCGCGCTCGAAACCCTCTTTTTTCGCTTCTTTTTCGA
>NZ_CALKTQ010000286.1 GCF_937997465.1 uncultured Campylobacter sp.
TTTTTGCAAACTCATTCAAAGACGCTCAAAAGACAAGCCGCTGCTAAATTTAGTGACGTCCGCAGCCACATTCCTTTAACGCCACCTCCACATCGCAAAAATGCCTATGATCTCTCGCCAAATGCTCGATAAAATCCTGCTTGGAGCCGTGCGAGATCTCATGCATAAAAAGATCGTGATTGACGTAGGCGACTTTGGTGGCGAAATTTAGCGTCAAATTTACGTCGTGGCTGATGAGCACGACGCCCGTGCCGTCAGCATTTATCTGCTTTAGCAGCCTATAAACATCGGCCTGGCCTTTCGTATCGATGCTGGCGGTTGGTTCGTCTAGCATCAAAATTTTAGCCTTCGCGCAAAGCGCACGCGCGATATAGACGCGTTGGCGCTGTCCTCCGCTTAGCTCGCCGATCTTTCGCCGCGTAAATTCGCCCATCCCGACGCGCTCGAGCGCCGCTTCGGCCTCTGTCTTGTCGTCCTTTCCGTAAAATCCAAATAGCTTTTTATCTATCCGCCCCATCAAAACGACCTCGAGCACGCGCATCGGGAAGCTTTGATTTATCGGGATATTTTGCGGGACGTAGCCCACGGCCTTGCTCACGCTAGCGGGTTCCTGACCGAACACCTCGATCGTCCCGCCGCTTGGCTTGTTTAGGCCTAGCATTAGCTTTAAAAGCGTGCTTTTACCGCCGCCGTTTGGGCCTATGACGGCTAGAAAATCCTTGCAGTCGTATTCTAAATTTATGCCCTCAAACACGAGGTTCTCATCGTAACCGAAGCTCAAATTTCGCACCGAAATGTCGCTCATAAAACGCTCACCTTACCCGAAATATAAAACATAAAAACGCCAAGCCCAAGCATCACAAAAAGCGCGGCAAACTCGCAGCAAGTCCGCAGCGCGCGAAATCTCACTGCGCCCTTTAGCTTAAAGCCGCAAACGGCCGCCAGAAATATCACCGCACCCATCCCAATCCCCATAAACAGGCCGCTAGCAAGCCCCGCCGCGTAGCTGTTTAGGCTAAATGCTAGCACGAAAACCAGCAGTGTGCCAGGACACGGCACGAGCGAGCCAGCTAGTACCACCAGCCACTCGCTAGCTGTTTTTGGCGCCTCGTTAGAGGCCCTACAGGCTGCGCAGCCGCACTCGCTTTCGTGGGCGATAGGGCTAAATTTGACGGAATTTGCGCTCAAATTTGGCACGGAGTTTAAATTTGAACCAAAAACTTTACTCGCCCCATTTGCGCCTTTTTCGCCCGAGACAGGCGCGGCGGCAAAGCTAAATTTAGGCTTTAGCGCCGTTTTTTTAATCTTAGCATAGATCATATAAAGGCTCACACAAACGATCGTTACGGCCGAGATTTTCGTCATCGCGCCCGCTATGTCGCTGACCTTGTCCGTCAAAAACGCGTTTAAAAAAACGTAGCTAAAAAGCACGAGCAAAAACGCTCCCGTAACGTGCGCGAATCCGACCTTCATCGCAAAAACCAGCGCGCGCGAGTAGCTGCCGCCGTTTGCGACGAAGTAGCTAGCCGTTAGCATCTTTGCATGCCCAGGGCCAGCTGCGTGCAAAAATCCGTAAAAAAAGCTGACCGCGGCTAGCAAGGCGAAATTTAGCGCGTTTAGCTCGGCGCTGTTTATCTTGATGAGCTCTTTTAAGCGCTCTAAAAACTGAAGGCTCATACCCGAAACGGAGTCAAATTTCGCCCTATCCTCGGCGTCTATTTGTTCTAAATTTTGCTTATTTTTTGGCTTAACCAGCGAGCTAAGCTCGGGCTTTGCAGGCTCTATTTTAGGCGCTTTTGAGGTCATCTCAAAAAATGCCGTACTCAAATTTACGTTTGGCACGAGATAAATTTTATCCGTGAGTGCGTAGGGCTGGGGCGAGCTTATTTTAAAGTTAAAAAATCCCTCGTGGTCAAAAACCTCGACCGTGACGACGCGGCCGTCCTTGACCGCTAAATTTAGCTCTAAAATATACTCGAAATTTAGCCTGCCCCCATCCAGATAAACCCGCTGCGAGAGCGTTTTGGTATGCAGGTTTACGGTCTCGCCCGCGCCGTCGTAGTAACCCACGCTAGTTAGATATCCGCGCGGCACGATGTAGTCGAGCAGGGATTTTTGCACCTTCCACGCTTCGTTTTTGCTAAGCGCTTTGTCGGCATTTTCGTCGTAGCTTTGTAGCGTTAGTTCGGTGAAATTTTCAGAAAACGTCCATGTTACGACGGCTGTTTTTATCATGTCGCCTTGCAGGTTAAATTTAATGTCGGCATGCGCGGTCGGAGTGTAAAGCGAGCACAGAGCGCAGGCGTGCGCAAAGCTAAAAAAGGACGCAAAAAGCGCGAAAATAGCGAGTATGCGTCCAAATTTCATTTATAGGCTCTTTGCGAAAATTTGCGCCGTTTTGCGTAGCTCGGCATCCCAATCAAGCGGCAGCTGATCGATCTCTACGACGCTAGCACCGCTTTCTTTAGCGATGGTTTGCGCAGCTTTTTTAGAAAACTGCGGAGCGACGAAAATGACCTTCACGCCGTGCTCTTTGGCTTCCTCGATGAGCTCTTTTAGCTCGGCCGGTTTTGGTTCTTTGCCATCCACTTCGATCGCGATTTGCTCTAGATCGTAGCGCTTAGCAAAGTAGCCCCAAGACGGGTGATAGACGATAAATTCGCGGTTTTTGACGTTTGCTAGAGTATTTTTAATAAAGCCGTCAAGCTCGTCAAGCTTAGCTTCAAATTTAGCCAAATTCGCCTCAAAAAGCGCCTTGTTCTCAGGATATTTTTCGATTAGCGCGGCGGCGATATTTTTAGCTTGGACTTTTACCAAAACGGGATCTAGCCAGATGTGCGGGTCAAATTCGCCGTGGTGATGCTCGTGATCGTGGTGGTCATGGCCTGCATGCTCGTGTTTATGCTCGTGGGCTGCGTGCTCGTGCTTGGCGTCATGATGATCGTGGTCCGCGTGCTCGTGGTGGCCTTCAAATTTGATTTTTTCTACGCCCTCATCGGTTTTTACGATTTTGAGATTTGGATAAGATTTTTGAAATTTCGGCAGCCAAGCCTCCTCAAACTCGATCCCGATAGCAAAATATAGATCGCTTTTTTCAAGCGCGGTCATCTGTTTTGGCTTTGGTTCGTACGTGTGCGGATCGGCTCCTTTGCCTACCATTACGTTTACCTCGACCGCGTCGCCTGCGATTTGCTTGACGAAATAATGCTGCGGCAAAATACTGACGCTAACTTGCCCTTTGGCGTATAACGCGACTAAGCCCAAACATAAAAACGCGAAAATTTTTCTCATTTTTATCCTTTCCGTGTTAAAATTTGGGCGAAATTATATCAAAAGCAACTTAGTTGCAAATTAATTTTTCTCAAGGTATAATACCCTAAAATTCTTAACGCGGAGGAAAAATATGGGCGAAAATTTGGAAGAAAAAGCCGGTTTTGAGGAGCTTTTAACGAAAAATGATATCAAAATCACTCCGCTTAGACTTGAGATTTTGCACATTTTACACGCCGCCGCCGCACCGCTTAGTTATGATGAAATTTTAGCGCAAATCGACGCGAACAAAACCACGTTTTACCGCTGTATGGACCTTTTTGAAGCTAAGGGCATCGTGCTAAAAAGCGAAAATAACCGCAAAAATTTCTACGAGCTTGAAAGCGGGGCAAAGGCGTATTTCGTCTGCGACGTCTGCCACAAGATGACAAACATCGACATGCCTCGTCTAAAACAAAATCACGTCAAAAGCGTCGTGGTTAAGGGTGTTTGCGACGAGTGCTTTTAAATTTTTCGCTTAAATTTGACGGCAAATTTTGCAGCTTAAATCCGCTTGCCGAGCAAATTTTGTCGCAAATTTTATAAAAATACGATCTACTAAATTTAAAGCGGCCGCTTAGTCAAATTTAAAAACTCAAATTTAACGCTGGCGATTTAAAACTAATCCTCGTAAAGCTTTGCAATCTCTGGCGGTATCGCGATCGGACGACCGCGCGCAAGATCAAAAAACACGTAAGTCGTCACCGCGCTAGCGACAGGTACGCCGTCCTTGCTAAACTCGTAAAAACGCTTAGAGCAGCTTCTTTTTTCGGGCTGCGTCCATGTTTTCACACTCACTTTATCGCCCAAAAACAGCTGCCCGAGGTAGTCTATCTCGTGCCTGCGCACCATCCACGTGCGGTTTTGCGCGAGATTTGTCTCGATGAGGTCGCCAACGGCGTTTGAGTGCGCGTTGGCCACTTCTTGCATCCAAATCACGTAATGGGCGTTGTTTGCGTGATGGTTCACGTCGATGGCATCCTCGCCCACGGTAAATTCGTAGTAAAAAATTTTCATTTTCGCTCCTAAAAACGCTAAAATTGTAGCAAAAATTTAAAGGCAAACAAAATGAAAGAGATGTGGGACAAAAAGGCGGCGAACTATCCGCGATTTACGGGCGAGCCTAGCGTTTTTCATAGAGGGCTTTACGCTAAGATCGCCGAGTTTGGCGTCAAATTTGAGGGCAAAAGCGTCGTGGATATAGGCTGTGGCACGGGCGTGCATACGCTGTTTTTGGCGCAAATTTGCCGCGAGATAACGGGTATGGATATCTCGGGCGAGATGCTCAAAGTCATGGTTGAAGACGCGGTCAAATTTAATATTTCAAATTTAACCGCCGTTCAAAGCGATTTTAAAAACTTTAATCCAAACTGCGTTTACGACGTGGCTTTCAGTACAATGAGCCCCGCGATCGCGGACGAGGAGGATTTTGTCAAATTTATAAATTTGGGCGAAAAAAGGGTCTATCTTTGGTGGAACAAACCGCGTTATTCAAGCGTTTTGGAGCTTTTTTACGAGGGCTCGCAGAGAGGGTGCTTTAAAGAAAAGGCAAATTTTTTCGAAGAGTACTTGCGCCGCGAAAATATCGCTTTTAACTCCTGCGTGCTCGAGGAGTCTCGCGAGCAAAAACGCACGCTTGAAGAGATGACGCAAAACGCGCTTTGGCATTTACAAATCGCAAATTTTACGCACGATGAAAATGCGGTCAGATCGCGGCTAGAAAGCATCGCGCAGGACGGTTTCGTGACAGAAAAAATCGTCTCCTCAATGAAGCTTTTAGTTTTTTAAGATATAATCGCTTTATTTATTTAAAATTTAAAAAGGATTTTAGTTGTCGCGAGCGTTTTTGCAGATATTTTCGTGCGTTTTATACTTCTTTTGCATTCAAACTTTCGCCGCTTCGCACGTTTTATCTCCGGTCGCTCAGCCGAAATTTGACGAACAAAAAGCCAGACTAGGCAAGGAGCTGTTTTTCGATGCCTCGATAAGCCCGAGTGGAACGCTATCTTGCGAGAAATGCCATAATCTTTACTGGGACTTAAGCGGCACGAGTAAAAAAAACGTAAAAATCTCCGCCGATGAGGAGATTAGCCCGCCAACTGCGCTAAACTCGGCGTTAAATTTTATCTTTTTTAAAAACGGCGAAGTTAAGGATAT
The DNA here is from genome assembly GCF_937997465.1 of uncultured Campylobacter sp. Classification (GTDB taxonomy): domain Bacteria; phylum Campylobacterota; class Campylobacteria; order Campylobacterales; family Campylobacteraceae; genus Campylobacter_A. Next base: position 5,467 of record NZ_CALKTQ010000286.1, read on the forward strand.
AGCCGAGCAGGTTAGACAGAGCTTGACCGGTAAAAATCAGCTTGCTAGCGAGCCGAAATTTCTAGTCCAAAAGGTAAATCAAAACTCCGTTTATAGGAATAAATTTGAAGAGCTTTATGAGGATGGGGTAAGCTTTGAAAGTATCGTCGATGCGCTGGTAAATTTTGAAAAGGCCCTCATCACGCCAAACGCCAAATTCGACAAATTTATCAGCGGCGACGAGAGCGTTTTCGACGATGAGGAAAAGCGCGGATTTGAGCTTTTTAAAACAATCGGCTGCATAAACTGCCACAGCGGCGCAAATATAGGCGCAAATCTCTACTACGAGCTAAAATTTGACGCAGACGGCAACAAAACCGGCCGCTACAAAGTACCCAGCCTGCGAAATATCGAAAAAACCGCGCCGTATCTTTATAGCGGCGAGCTAGCCGATCTAAAAGAGGCGCTAAAAATAATCGCTAAAATGCGTATAAACTACGATCTGAGCGGCGAGCAGACGCATGCGCTTTATAAATTCTTGCTGACTTTAAGCGGCGAAAAACCGGAAATTTTAAAATGAAACACAAGATAATCTTTCATAAAATTTTATTTTTTACTATCGTTTGTATCGTATTTTTCGGTACCGTGATGACCTATAAGGCTACTAAGGACTTAGTAACCGCTTATGAGTGGAAAGGCACGATAGAAAAGGTAATGGATGCTAACGACGAGGCGAATTTCTTGCTCGAAAAAAGCCTTCTAGAGGCCGACTACGACGCGATCATGCGCCATACGGCGGAGTTTCAAAAGGCTCTAAAAAAGCTTGATTCAAGCAATCTAATCTCCTTTGAAAAGCTAGCGTTAAACGAAAAAACTTTTAGCGAGCTAGAGGAGGCGGTTGAAAAAAGAGTCGAGCTAACCGACAAATTTAACTCCGTGACGATAATGGCAAAGCTCGTTTATAACGAAATAATCTTAAAATTCGAGGCTTTAGACGGGCTGTATTTTAACGAGCTGATTCCGCAAATTTTGATGTTTAGATACGACTTAAACACCGATCTGGCGGCACCTAAAAAGCTTTTAAACGAGTATTTAAAGAACCCAAAACTAACTAAAAACGACGTAGGATTTTTATCGAGCGCGCAAAAACTGATCGGCCACTACGAGCAGGCGCAAAAGCTTTATAGAGATATAATTTCGCTCGGAATTTACAAAAAACTATCCGACCTCAAAGAAAGTAGCGAGCGCTACATACAAAACGTCTTATCAAATTTACGTAGGACGATGGCGCTAGTGTTTGTGTTGTTTGGGCTTGCGTCGATATTTGTTTATATTTCTTATGCTAGAGCTAGAAACAACATCAGACTACTAAACCGTTTCGAGCAAGCCGTCGATAATAGCTTTAACGCCATAACCTTTACCGACCTAGATAGAAAGGTCAAATACGTAAATAAAATTTTCGAGCAAAATTTCGGATATAAATTTGAGGAGCTAAAAGATCAAAATATAAACATCATCAAGTCGCATCAGCACTCAAACGAATTTTATCAAGATATGCTAAAAACGATAGAATCGGATCAAATTTGGCGATCCGACGAGCTAATAAGCAGAACAAAAAGCGGCGAACTCATATACGAGCAGGTTATTTTCTCTCCGCTTTTTAACGAAAGCGGCGACAAAGACGGCTACATGTCGATCAAATTTGATAAAACCAAAGAGATCGCGATGACAAAAGAGCTCGAAAACAAAAACAAAGAGCTGAAAAACGAAGCGCTAAAAGACAAGCTAACGGGGCTTGGTAGTTATTTTGCTCTGACGCAAAGGATGGAGCAGGGCTCGGGCGGCATGATCATCTATATAAACATTAACAACTTTATGGATTTTCGGTTTTTTTATAAAACAAAGACCGTGGACGCCATCATTGCTTCATTTGCGACGACGCTTCAGCTTTGTATCGACACTTATAAGATTGACGCGAACATTTATAGAGTGCAGTTTGATGAGTTTTGTATCTGGTACGGCGGTGACGATGCAGAGCGGGTCGTACGTAAATTTATCGATTATTTTAAGGCAAATAATCTCTATATCACGGTTGAGGGGGCACGCGAGTTTATCCCTAATATCAAAATAACCATCGGCGTTAGCCTGCCTCAAGACACTCCGCAAACAAACCGCCTAACTCAAGCCATGCTAGCTCACCACGAAGCTAAGCAAAACGGCGAAACGGTGCAGTTTTACACCGAAAACAGCCACATAGAGCAGCAGTATTACCACAACCAAATCATGTCGCGCACCATCGAAAACGCGCTATATAACGATACCGTGATCGTCGAGTGTCAGCCGATCTACGACGTATCTGGTGAAACGGCGCGGGTCAAATACTACGAAGTGCTCGTGCGCCTCATCGACGAAAACGGCAAGATCCGCTATCCGGGCGAGTTTTTGGACATAGCAAAGAAAATTTCGCTTTATAACGATATCACGAAAAAGGTCATCGAGCACGTATTTAGGCTAGTTGAGAAGTTTACGAATACAAGCTTTTCTATGAACCTTTCTAGCAGCGATATCGCAAACGAAAGCATAAGGGATCTCATCGAGAAAAAGCTACGCGTCTGCTCAAGGCCTGAGCACGTGTATTTTGAGATATTAGAGAGCGAGGGCGTGGATGATTATAAGATCGTAAATGACTTCATCAACAAGATCCGCGCCTACGACTGCAAAATTTCGATCGATGATTTCGGTAGCGGGTACTCAAACTACTACCGCATCTTGGAGCTTGATATCGACACGATCAAGATCGACGGCTCAATCATCAAAAAGCTACCCTACGACAAAAATGCTAGGTATCTACTGCAAACTATCATCGACTTTGCCGGAAGACAGGGCTACAACGTCGTGGCGGAGTTTGTAAGCTCAGAGGAGATCCTCGCCGAGATAAAGAAATTTGGCATAAAATACGCGCAGGGATTTTTGCTAGGCAAGCCGACCTCGCCGAGCAATATCGAGGAGTAAAGCGCGCGGTGGCTTTGCGCCGTTAAATTTAGCTCGTCTTAGTCAAATTTGCCCGCTCAAATTTGACTAATCCTGTATCCAGACCGCCAAAAATCCGAGCAAAAATATAACCAAAAATAATCCCGCCTGAAAATAAAAATTCTTTTTTAAATTTTCATTTATCAGAGCGCAAAGCTCGGAAATAAAGATGTATAGCTCGCTCACGCATATCCTTTGGGCGCAAATTTTACGTCAAATTTGCCGCCCTCGCAGAGTCAAATTTGAGTGAGCCATTAAAAAACGACTCAAATTTAGCTTGTATTATAAATTTGAGCTTGGCTCGTCTTTAAATTTCCTTCTAACAAAAGTGGCGCAAACCGCAAACGAAACCACCGTCAAAGCGTAAAATATATAGCTAAAAATAGGATTTGCGCGCGTTTCGCCATCTTTTAGCTTTTTAACCGAAACGGCGTTTCTAAACATATCTAGCATCGCGATACGCCAGCCGTAGTATTTGATCTGCGCCCTGCCTTCGCCCACTAGGCTCTGGGCGGCAGCTTGGACATCGGCGGAGTCAAATTTAAAATAAAGCGGCAAGCCCCAGCCCGTGTCCTCGTTTCGATACGGCATCACCTTCGTTCCGTTAATCTCGCGCGTGTAGATAAAATACGTATTTCGCGTCAAATCATCAGATTGATTTCGGTTGTCAGAAAAATCGTCTTTGTCCATGCGCCTAACCTCGCCGCCCGTGATGACCGCCTCGTCGTAGTGCGGAAAAGCGTAGTTTATCGCCGCAAACGCCAAAACGTGCAGGGCAATCAAGAAGCCAAAGATAAAATTTCGGAGATATTTTTTAAATTTTTGCATTTTCGTCCTTTGGACGAATTTTACAAGATAGAAGTTTAGAAGAAGCTAAGCCCCTAAAACAGGGGCTTAGGCGGATTAGGCTTTGGCCTTGCAGCCGCAGCTTCCCGCGATAAATTTAAGAATCTGGATAAAGAAGCAAACGCCGCCGATGATGAAGATCGTATCACCGATCATCCTTAGCCAGCGTAAATTTTGCAAGTGATCCATTTGCAAGAACTCCGCACTTCTAGCGTACCACATACCGACATCTATCGCAGCGACGGCTTGATAAAGACCGATCGGAAGCAGCGATGCTAAAATCATCAGCATTAGTCCCGCATTTAGCGACCAAAAGCCCACTTTCATCAGCTTGTCGTTAAATTCTTGCCCTTTGAAAAGATAAAGCGCCACGAGCCAAACAAAACCAAGAGCCAAAAATCCGTAAACTCCAAACAGCGCCGCGTGTCCGTGCACCGAAGTGGTGTTTAGGCCCTGGATGTAGAACAAAAATAGCGGCGGGTTGATAAGGAAGCCAAATACGCCCGCACCCAGCATATTCCAAAACGCCACCGCGATAAAGCAGTAAAGCGGCCATTTGAGATTTTTCGCCCAGCTTTGCGCGAACTGAAGCGAATACTGATGGAAGGCCTCTGCTCCAAGAAGCACCAAAGGCACGACCTCAAGCGCGGAAAAGCTAGCGCCCACAGCCATGATCGGAGTGGTCGTTCCGGCAAAATAAAGGTGGTGGAAGGTGCCAGGGATACCGCCGATCAAAAACAAGCTCGCACTTGCCAAGGTCGAATAGGTCGCAAATTTTTTGCCGACTAAGCCTAAAGATGCAAACACGAACGCAAGCGACGCGGTCGCAAACACCTCGAAAAAGCCCTCAACCCAAAGGTGAACGACCCACCAGCGCCAGTATTCCATTACAGGTAGCGGGCTTCTTTGACCGTAAAATAGTCCCGCGCCGTAGAAAAGTCCCACCGCGATAGCAGAAGCCGTAAAGATAGCTAGCAGGTTTTTATCGCCGTCAGCCTTAAATCCGCCGACGAATCCGCGAAGCACGAGCGCCATCCAGATAACAAGACCGACAAACAAAATAAGCTGCCAAACCCTGCCAAGCTCGATATACTCGTATCCTTGGTGTCCCAGCCAAAAGCTAGTAGACGTTTCCATCTTGCCCGCTATCGCCATGTACTCGCCGATAAAGCTACCCACGACTAGGAAAAGCAGCGCGTAGAAAAGCAAATCCACGCCTAGTTTTTGAAATTTAGGATCCTTACCGCCGTTGATGATAGGCGCCAGGAAAAGTCCGGCCGCCAAAAAACCCGTCGCGATCCAGAAAATGCTCGCCTGGATGTGCCAAGTGCGCGCCAAAGAGTACGGGATGTACTGGGATAAATTTATGCCGTAAAACTCCTGTCCCTCGACCGTGTAGTGCGCCACGAAGCCGCCTATCATGATCTGGAAAACAAAAAGAGCTAGCGCTACGAAAAGGTATTTGCCAAGTGCCTTTTGAGACGGGGTCAAATTTAGTCTTGAAAGCGGATCGGCGTCGATAGGAGCGAGCCTTTCGTGATCTTTTTCTCCGTAGAAATTTGAAAACCAAACTAGTAAGCCAACGCCCGCGACTAAAATCGTAACGCTGATAATCGTCCAAAATACGTTTTCTTTCGTCGGAACGTTGTCGATTAGCGGCTCGTGCGGCCAGTTGTTCGTGTACGTAGCCTCGCTATTTGGGCGATTCGTCGCCGTAGCCCAGGTCGCCCAGAAGAAGAAATCATTTAGCTGCTCGCGGTTTTCCTCTTTAGCTAACGTGTTGTTTTTCATCGCGTAGTTTTCGCGTAGCTTTTGGTATTTTGGGTCGTTACCAAAAAGCCCGTTATACTCGTCACGTACTACCTTTGCCGCTGCGATCCTCTCGTCGCTGATCGTTATAACGCCGTTTTTTAGCGTATTCGTGCGGTATTCGCTCTTGGTTAGAGCCTTGATGTTGGCTTGTTGCTCGGCGTTTAGAGCGTCAAATTTAGCTCCGTAAAGCTGAGCGGCCTTAATATCCATAAACGCGACTAGCTCTTTATGTAGCCAATCAGCCGTCCAATCAGGCGCCTGATACGCTCCGTGTCCCCACACCGAGCCGACCTGCATACCGCCGATGCTTTGCCAGGCCTCTTGGCCTTTGTAAATTTGCTCTTGCTCGATTACGATTTTGCCGTTTTTATCGGCAAAACTCACCACCGGCGGCGCTTCGCGGTAAACCTCTACGCCGTAATAGCCGAGTATCCCGAAGGCGATAGTAACGACTGCTACCAGCGCCCACCAATACTTCTTGTATTCACGCATACTTTGTCTCCTTTTGAAAAATTCGGATAAAGTTTATCCAAAATAAATTTGCGCAAAAATGATGTATATCAATAAAAGGACTAAATTTGTCCTTAAAATATGCCTTATATTAAAAAATGTATAATTTCAAAAAT
>NZ_CALKTQ010000287.1 GCF_937997465.1 uncultured Campylobacter sp.
TTCTAGCGCCGCCGCCGCCAAGAGGCTTTGGATGGTCGCTGTGGTTATCGCCGCCGACGTGGATCATTAGCGAGTGACCTTTTAGTTCGTCGATTGTTTTGATTTTCGGAGCTAGCACAGGATAAACCGCGTTACCCTCGGCATCGACGAAAAGCGCAGGCAAATCGCCCTTGTGACCGCTGTCATCCCATGCAAAAGAGTGTTTTTTAGTCTCAGCCGGATCCCAGTGTCCGCCGGCTTTCATGCCTAGGCCCTTCTCGTTAGCGCCACAATCTGCGTTTTGATGCACGTGAAATCCGTGCGCGCCGCCCTCAAGGCCTTTAAGGTTCGGGAATAACGCCACACCATAGTTAGTCTCGATCGCTACAACCTCGCCCACGACTGTGTTGCCTTTTTCGCTTAGTTGCTCCATAGTTACGACTAGGTGTTTGCCAGCCTTTGGATCAAAGACTTTTTCCTCGTGCGCAAGGGCGCTAGTAGCGAGTAGGCAGCCTAGAGCCGCGCTAGCTAAAACGATTTTTTTCATTTTTTCTCCTTAAAATGTAATTGCACTGTAACTATAGCCTAAATTTGATTAATTTAGGCTTTAAATTTTACTTAAATTTGATACGCCGCGATGCTTTAAATTTGCCGCCCTTTCGCGCAAAGCAAAACTCGTCAAATTTACTTTATCTCGCTTAAAATTTGCGCCAGTTCGCCGCTTTGGCCGATGCGGTAGAGCGCGAAGTCGTATTTGATCGGGTCGGCTGGGTCAAATTCACAAAGCTTGTCCGTTAGCTCGCGCACAGCCCTAAAATCATAGCTTTTGCGAGAGATTAAGCCTAAATTTAGCGAAACTCGGTGCGTGTGTACGTCAAGAGGCATGAGTAGCTTGCTTTTTGGCAGGTTTTTAAATAGCCCAAGGTCGATGTCGCTATCTCGCACCATCCAGCGCAGGAACATATTGTAGCGTTTATACGGGCTTTGCGGCGCTTTTTCGTATGGTTTGCCGAAGAAAAACTCATACCCCTCCGAGCGGTAAGGATTTAGCGAATAGATAAATTTAATAAGCTCGTTTATGCCGTCCGCCATCGAGCCGTTTTTTTCAAAGCCCGCTCTCACCGCACTCTCGATATCGCCGTGTTTTTTTAGGCGCGAAACGGTGGTAAAAATCTGCCGCACGTCCTCGCAGCTTTGAAATCGGTATTTGTGTTGCGTCAAATTTGAGGCGATTTGCTCCTCGCTTTTATCTAGCAGCGAAAAATCGAGCGAATTTAGAAAATTTACGATTAGTTTTGCGTTGCCGTAAGCAAAAAGCGCGCAGATGAGCGAAATTTCAGGCGTTTTAAATTTGCTAGCAACTTGCAGCGGATCGGCGGCGGCAAACAAGTCCGCATTGGTATTTTTAGAGATTACGTTTTGATCCAGGAGGGTTTTTAAGTCCATTTTTAGCCTTTTTGGCCGAGATTTTAAACCAAAAAGGCTAAAATAAATTTAAATTTACTGTTTTAGCGTGAGCAAGGTATCGAGCATCTTTTCTACGGTCGTGATTATTTTAGCCGCCGCACCGTAACTGCTTTGAAAGCGTATGAGGTTTGTCAGCTCCTCGTTTAAATTTACGCCGCTAACCGACTGATACTCAGACATAGCAACTTTATGGATAGCTGTATTTGCGTCGTTTAGATCGTTATTTGCCTGAGTTTGGCTAGCTAGATCGGTGGTTATATAGCGATAGTAGCCCTCGACGCTCTCCTCCTTGTCCGCATGCTTGTCGGAGTAAAATATGATTTTTTTATACTGCATTTGCACCATATCGTTTGCGACTTCGTTGTTGCCAGGAGTCGGGTTTGAGTAGGCTTTTAGCTTGTGCGGATTTTCCATCAGCTCGCTTTTTACGCTCATATTTTTCGCGTTTCCGCCCTCAAAAACTCTATTTACCCCGATAATACCTGGGAAATTGGTACCTTTATCGACGAAAGCGACGCTGTATTCGCCGGCGTTTCTTTTAGCTGTTACGCCAAACGTGCCTTTGCCAGTCGCCGCGTCGTATTGGTAGTTTGCCTGAAAATAATCGTCCACGTCGTTTAGCGAATTGTTATCGCCGTTGTCATCGGTGTCTGAGTTAAAGTCTCGCACGATAGAGTTGCCGCGAGTATTGTCATTTATAGTAGTAGAGGCGTTTATGTTTATCGTTTTTCGAGCGACCTCTTGACCTTGGTTGTTATAAACTACGACGTCAAAGCTACCGTGCTTGATATCGTCGTTAAAATTCATCAGCGTCCTAGAGTCGCTTAGACCGTCTAGTTCGTCGGTTACGGCGTTTTCTACGGCCGATCTTGCGTAGATATTGTTTGTCTCATTTATGATGCCTTTGGCGAAGGTATTTAGGTTGTCGATGTATTTTTGTATGGTTCCGTCTTGAAATTCGCCGTTATCATCCACTCTTCGTCCGCGCAGATCTAGTGCGGCACCTAGTTTACCGCCCGAGATTCGTCCGTTTAGATCAACTTTCTTGCTATCGTCTCTTTCGAAAAATACACCTTTAAAATCGCTCTTGTCGCTTATCCTATCGACTGTTAGCGGATGATACGTCGTACCGTCTACGATATTAAATCCTGAAATATTTATCTGATGCTTGGTACCCATATCGGTTACGGTCGGATCGATATTGTTGCTTTGTAGTTGCCCCTTAAATACGCTTATGCCGGCAAATTTCGACATCGCAAGCTCGAGCTGATCGCGTTTGTCGCGTAGGTCGTTTGCTCTAGTAGTGCCGACTGACTCGACACGCACGATCTCTTTATTTATCTGTGCGATTTGCTTGGCGTATTTGTTTATTTCATTTACGGCAACTTCTATCTGCGAGTCCACGTCCTTTTGGATCTTAGTTAGCATATCGTGAGCTTTGCTTATGCTATTTGATAGCGTCGCGGCCGAATTTAGTAGATTTACCTTCTGAGAACCCTCGGTTGGGTTAGAAGCGAGGTTGTTCCACGCGTTAAAATAATTTTGCAAATCCCTGCCTATGCCTACGCTTTGTAGATCAGGGAAGCGCTGCGAAATCTCCTCTAAAATTTGCTTTTTATATTCGCTTGATTCTAAATTTATATTTGAAGTACGGAGCCTAGCAAAAGTAAACTCATCATGCACGCGTACGACCGTATCGACCTTGGTGCCAGTACCGATGTCGCCCGGCATATCGTGAAAAGGCTCTCTGGCAGACTGCACGACGCGCTGTCTAGTGTAGTGCTCGCTGTCGGCGTTTGTGATGTTGTGTCCTGTCGTAGTGATCTGCGTCTGCGCGGCATCTAAACCGCTAACTCCAATATGTAAAGACGAAAATATATTAGCCATTTTTTAAACCCTTGTTTTAAATAAACTTTCAGGCGTCAAGCCTTCTTTATCGTAGCTGCCAGACTCGCTTTTAAACATGTTTTTTAGCAAGCTATCAAAAAATTCTTTCACTCCGACGACGTATTTTGCGTATTCTTTGTTTTTTGAGTATAGCTCTTCAAGCTTTGAGCGCATAAGAGCTAGAGATGATTTTACCTCATCGTCAAGGATAGAGCTTAAATTTCCCCCGCCGTTTTCCTTCGAGACTCTTAAAAGCTCTTTATCTAGCAGCGATTTTATAGATTCGAATTTTTTAACCAGCTCGTTTTTGCGTTTGACGCTATCATCGACCTTAGTGTGATCGGCTAGTTTTATCTTTTCTATATCTTCCGTAGTTTGGGCGATGAGCTCGTCTAGTACGCCCATCGCCTCATCTAAATATCTTTTAAGCATTTTTGTCCTTTCTTTTTACGCAAGGACAAAAAATCTTATAAAAGCGTATCGGCAACAGCTTTTGCAGTCTTGGACATATCTAGTTTATATGTTCCGTTAGCGATCTGCTCGGCTATCTTTGCGACCTTGCTTTCTTCTTTGCCTTGTGTTTTTTCCATGTTTTCGCTCTTTTTTACGTCGTTTGAGCGAGTTATTTGCTGTGGGCTCATGCCCAGTTTAGCTCCCAAAGTTCCTATCATTTTAAAGCCTTTTTAGATTTGTTAGAAACTAAATCGGCAAATTTTGAAATTTCTTAAGCCCTTTCTTTCAAATAATTGAATAAAAGTTCGCTAAAGCCCAAATTTCCGCTCAGAGCCTTACTCATCGTGTCGTTATACATCGAGTGATATATCTCGTCTCCGGCGTCCTTGCCAAATAACGGATTTTCATCCTTTAGCGCGATATCTAGCACGCTTTTAACCAAAAACGCCTCAAAAGCGTCGGTTTGCTCTTTTAAAAGCGCGTCTTGTTCGCTTTGAGGCTTATCCGTGCGTCTATTTTCGATAGAGCTCGTAGCAAATTTATTATAAGAGCTTAAAGCCGCCGAACTGTCTACGTTTAACATTATATTATCTCCAAATTTACGTGTATGGCGCCCACGCGCTTTAGATTTTCCATGATCGCTATGATGTCGCTAGGCGTCGCGCCCATCTTGCTTAGCGCTCTTGCGACGCTAGCTACGGTTGTTTTTTCGCCGCTGATTTTTAGCATATTAGTTAGCGGATCGACCGCTGCGCCGTCTTGTAGATCGATTGTTTGCTGATTTGCCGCCATGTCGTCATACGAGCTAGGCTCTATCTTTATCGTGATATCGCCGTGCGTGATGACGACGGGATCAACTGTGATATTTATACCACTTACTATCGTGCCCGTGCGCTCGTCGATTACGATCTTATCTAACGCTTTATAATCCACGTCCAAATTTAACACCCTAGCTACGAAATCGACCATATTTGCGCCGTTTGGCTTAGCGATCCTGATCGTTCGAGAGTCCACGGCCACCGCACTATCGCCGCCTACGTTTAAATTTACGGCTCTTTGGATGTTTGAAGCGGTGTCGAAATTCGACTCCTTTAAGCTTAAAAATATCGCTTCTTGATTGTAGATATCGTACGCTATTTCGCGCTCCACGATAGCGCCGCTTGGGATCGTGCCCGCGGTTACGTGGTTGCCGCCTTTACTTCCACCTCCGCGAGATGCGGTTTTACCGCCTATGGTTAGCGAGCCCTGCGCTAGAGCGTAAATGTCGCCGTCCACGCCCTTAAGCGGAGTCATCAAAAGCGTTCCGCCCTGAAGGCTCTTTGCATCGCCGATAGATGATATCACGACGTCGAGCTTATCGCCCTGCCTAGCAAACGGCGGCAGCTTTGCGATAACCATTACCGCGGCGGTATTTTTTGATTTGATGTCGTCTGGCTTGATTTTTACGTTCACGCTTTGAAGCATATTTGAAAGAGACTGGATCGTAAACTCAGAGCTACTGCCGTCGCCAGAGCCGTTTAGACCGACGACCAGACCGTATCCGATCAGCTGATTTTCCCTCACGCCAACGACGTTTGCGATGTCTTTTATCTGCGCCGCAAAAGTCGATATGGCAAGGCTCAGCAAGCATGCCGCTAGTTTCATTTTCGTCCTTAAATTTGTATTTTCAAGGACTAAAAGCAATTAGCATTCCAAATTTGATGCAAGAATTTAAGAATAGTAGCTAAGCGAGGTATTTCCGAATTTTTTAGATTTTAAAAGCGTAAAAGCCCCGATATTTTCGGGTAAATTTATATGGCTAGCATGCTCAAAAGCGATCAGGTAAATTTTATCTTTAGGCAAATTTAGCACCAAATTTACGCACTTTTCATAAATATCCGCAAAGCCGTCTCTGATATCAAAAGGCGGATCAAGATACAAGACAACGGGCAAATTTTGCCTAGCGACGATAGCTGGCGTCATCTCAAAAGTATCGCCATTTACGATTTCTAGCTCGTCGCCGATAAGTTTAGCGTTTTGCAACGCGATTTTATAAGCGTTTTTGTCGATTTCTACCGCGTACGCCTTTTGTGCGCCATTGCTTAGCGCTTCTGCGGCCATCAGCGCGCTACCACCGAAAGCCTCGATAAAAACCTTACCCGCTAGCTCGTAGCGAAACGAATCAAAAAATGAGCCTTTGACGATGCTTTTTGTGCTTCTTGTAGTTTGAAGCGATGGCAAAAGCAGCTTTTTACCTTTAAATTTGCCGCTTGAAATCGTAGCGTAGAGATTTTTCAACGAGCTTTCCTTAGAATCGCAAGTAGCTCTTCTTTAAATTTATCTATCAAATTTGAAACCTCAGTCTCCAAATTTGAACCGTTTTGCAGCGCGGCTTCTTCTTTTGCGGGCGCGGTCGCGCGAGAGAGCGCAATGGGCTCTGAAAACTGGATCGCCAAGTAAAACTCCTCAAGCGCAGAAATAAGGGCCTCTTTGCTAAAAGGGATTTTTAGATGCGGCGAATGCTCGGCGATCACGAAAACGGGCTTTTTGGTCTCTATCTTTTTGTCCGCCACGATAAAGTCGCAATCTTTTCTAGGCGAGATAAAATCCCTCAAAAATAGCCTTAGCGACTCTCCTAGCAAAATACAGTCGCATTCAAACGAAACTTTCACAAATTCTCCTTTTTCTCGCCTTAATTTAGGCTGGATTTTAACAAATTTATGCGAAAATTTAAATTAAGCAAAAATTTTCCCAAACTGGGCTAAAAAAATTTGCAAATTTGACGATATAGAAGCTAGCAAATATTTAAAGGAGAAAATATGGAAATTTTCAAAGTAGCAAGCCAACCGATGGCAAACGTAGCTACAAGCTCACACGCGCAAAGCTCTACGCAAACTAGAGAGGTCGAAAGGACACAGATCCAACAAGATACGACACGCAATCTAACCGAGCAAAACAACGAAACGCTAAGCAAAGAAGTAAAAGAAGCCACCGAAAAACTAAATAAACAAATGGAAGATCTAGGCACCAGCATACGCTTTGGCTATAACGATAAAATAGGCGCGATGTATGTAAACGTAATGGAGATGAAAACGGGCGAAATTATTCGCAAAATCCCGACCGAGCAGGCAATGAAGCTAAGCGAATATTTTAAAGAGGCGGTCGGAGTTTTATTTGACAAGGAGAGCTAAAAATGGCACTAGGTAAAGTTTCTTCGCTTGGCTTTGGTAGCCAAGTTTTAACGCAAGACGTTATAGATAAGCTAAAAGCCGCCGACGAAGCGGGTCAAATAAAACCCGTAACTGCTAAAATCACGGCAAATGCGACAAAGCAAAAAGATCTGACCGCTCTAAAAACGCTAATAGGCACTTTTCGCTCCTCAGTTTCAACTCTAGCAGACGATAGCTCATATCAAAAAAGAACCACTAGTTCGGATGGAAAGAGCGCAGATATAAGCGTGAGTGCGGGCGTCGCAGTACAAGATATCGACATAGATGTTAAGCAATTAGCCAAAAAAGACGTTTATCAAAGTACTAAATTTGGCACCTCAAGCTCGTTTATCGGCAAAAACGGAACCTTTGGTATAAAAGTCGGAGACCAAACCTATAAAATCGAGGTTAAAAACTCCACTACGCTAGAAGAGCTAGCCGATAAGATCAACGAGGTCACAAACGGCGCCGTCTCGGCAAAAGCGATGAAGGTTGGCGGCGAAGATCCGTATCAGCTTATATTGCAGTCCAAAGAAACCGGTGCAGAAAATAAAGTCGAGATAACAAATGTCGATAGTGATGGCACAGCCCTAACCGGTGCAGACGACGTTTTGCAAAAATTAGGCTGGGATAGCGCAAATATCGCAAACAACAAAATCTCAACGGCACAAGACGCCGAGTTCGTCTACAACGGCATTACGATAAAACGAAGCGGCAACGAGGTAAAAGATCTAAATTTAGGAATGACGATAAAACTAAAAGATACCGGCAAGACGACTTTTAGCGTCAAAGAGGACACGAGCGCGATAAAAGAGAGCATGCAAAGCATGGTGACGGCGTATAATAATCTCGTAAACAACCTAAAAGTCGCTACCGATTATGATTCGGACACGAAAAAATCGGGCACTTTCCAAGGCGTGAGTGAGATAAATACGATAAAATCGACGCTAAATAAAATTTTATTCGGCAATCAGACCTACACGAAAGATAACGTAACAAAGACGGCAAATTTAGCCGACTACGGTCTAAGCCTAAACAAAGAAGGCCTGCTAGAGCTAGATAGCTCAAAACTCGGCAAAAAACTAGATGAGGATTTGCAAAGCGTCCAAAAAATATTTGCCGGCGGCACTACCTACGGCACGGCTCAAGTTCTTAGCTCAAAACCGGTAGACAGCGGCGCACTCACTATCGGTGGCGATGATCTAGTGATAAACGGCAAAAAGATAAATTTAGCCGCTACGCCTGCGTCAAATTCGGCAAAAGAAAACGCGCTAGCGCTGCTAAAAGCCATAAACGACGCCGGAATATCGGGCGTACAAGCGACGCTAACCGCAAACGAAGACGGCATATCGCTAAAAACTACAAACGGTACGGCGATAAGCATAAAGGGTTCTGGAGCGGCGCTAAACGCCGTGGGCTTTAGCGAATCAACCGTAACGCCGAAAAATACGACCGTAAACGGGATATTTGCATCGGCTAAAAAAGCCGTAGATAGACTGATTAACTCAAAAGACGGCTCTTTAACCAAGTATAACCAAAGCCTGATTGACGAGAAAAAGTCGCTGGACTCGGAAAAAGAAAAGACGCAAAAGTCGCTCGATGCAAAATACGCCACGATGGAAGAGCGATTTTTGGCATACGACAAGATCATCAGTAAGCTAAATAGCGAATTTTCGTCGCTAAAATCGATGATCGAAGCCGAATATAATAAAAAATAAAGGTAAATTTATGCAATACAACACTGCACACGCGGCGTATTCGCAAAATACTGTAGGCGGCATCGAGTCGCCTACCAAGCTTATCGAGATGCTTTACGAGGGCGTTTTGAGATTTATTTTTAGAGCTAGAAAAGCAATGCAAGATAACGACGTAGAGAAAAAAGTATATTTCATAAATCGCACGAACGCTATCTTTATCGAGCTTTTAAACTCGCTAGACTACAACCAAGGTAGCATCGCGCACTATCTGAGCGGCCTTTATACGAGGCAGATCCAACTGCTGTCAATGGCAAATATAAACAACGACGAGCAGAGCCTAAACGAGGTCGTGAGCGTAACCAAACAGCTGCTTGAAGCATGGAAAGAGACGACTGGTACAGGACAAGCTGATGTGGCTGGATGAGCTCAAAATAGCCGTAGCTAGCAATGACGCGGAGACTATCGCGGCACTAGCGGACGAGACTCCTAGTAAATTTGACAGCCTAGAGGATGCCCTGCAAGCTCAGGAGCTTCTGGGTGCAGCGATAAATTTGATACAAAAAAACAGAACCGAGCTCGGCAAAGAGCTAGAAAAACTAAAAAACGTAAAAAAATACATAGCGTCGTAAATAATTTCTCAAATTTACGGCGCTTTTTATCTCAAATTTCTTTCTAAATTTTATCCCGCAAAGGCAAAGATATGACGAAAAACGCTATAAAGGACGCTTTAAAAAATAGACTCGGCGCGGATGTAGCGGGCGACTTTAGAGTGCTAAAGGAGCACGAACTAGTCAAATTTAACGATGAAGCGAATTTTGTTTTTGAGGGCGAGAGCGAGATAGTGCGCGAGTTTTATATCTTTGCAGATACGGGCACGGGCGATCTTTGGCTTGTCTGTTTAGATGACGGCAAGGTTGCTTTTTACGATCACGACGCGGGTTATCTTTGCGCGTCAAATTTGGTTAAATTTGATCTGGATATAGCAGGCTGGCTTGAGATCGCCGAGATGTTTGGAAAATTTGAGACCATAGACGAACCGAGCGACGAACAAAAATCCAAATTAAAACTAGCCATTAGCGCCCTATGTCCGCAAATTTTAGAAATTTGGGATATTTAGGCTCCAAAAACGCGCCTTGCGCCGTTTCAAACTTAAACCCTATCCGTAGCCGTCAAATTTAAACCCAATTCCGCCTCGCCAAATTTGATCAAATTTTACTTTGCCGCACGGTCGCCGCAAACCTTAGCTTAAATTTGCAAAACGCGCCGTTAAGATAGCGGTCTATCGCAATCAAACCCACGAATTTAAAAAATATAAGCTAGCTAAATTTAACGAAATAAAAGTAGTAAAAGGCATGGCGATAAGCCGAGTTCTGTCGTGAGTGATTATTTATCTACTCCAAATTTTACAATTTGGCTCTAGCGAAGGGTTTGACATAAGACTCAAAACCATCCCTTCTTGCTGCGAGTTGGGTTTATATAGCCGCCGCGCTTGCACGCCGCGCTGGTGGGCTCTTACCCCGCCGTTTCACCTTTACCGCCGAAGCGGTAGTTTGCTTTCTGTTACACTGTCCCTTGGGTCGCCCCAGCCATCCGTTAGATGGAACTCCGTCTTATTGCAGCTCGGACTTTCCTCTTTTGCCTACGCAAAAGCAATCACTTGCCATACCTTGGGCGCGATTATAGCTTTTTCGTGTTTAAGGATAGCTTGGGCTAGATCTTATGATTTTTAATATGCGTAAAAATACGCGTATATCTAAGTTTTGTAGGTACGCAAATTTAACGATCTTGCGTCAAATTTACGTTTTTCATAGACGAGATTAAGCCTTCTTTAAAAACTCCGTCTTTAGCACTATAACGCCCATTTTATCGATCTTGCCTTCGATTTCTTTGTCGTCGTCCGTGATTTTAATATTTTTCACCATGGTTCCGCGCTTTAGCGTCGCGCCCGCGCCTTTTACTTTTAGATCTTTGGTCAAAGTTACGTTATCTCCGGCGTTTAGTTCGGTACCGTTTGCGTCTTTTGGCATATTTTCTCCTTTAAATTTAGCGCTCATTTTACTAAAAAATAAGCAAAAATCAAAATCTAAGCCGCTAAATTTAAAAAAACGAGTTATAGGCGTCAAATTTGTCGCCGTCAAATAAGCTCAAATTTGACGAAACCAAGTCCGCCAAAATTCGCCGTAAACGCGACGAAATCAAAGACTGCGCCAATAAAATTCGGCTTCAAATTTATTCCTCTGTGCAGTCTTTTGCTTTAGATGACCTTACTGGCCCATCTGCTGAAGTCCGGCGCAGCCGATATTATCTCCGCCGTCGCACGCCTTTTTATATAAAGCGCGCGCCTTTTCTTCGTCTTTGCGGTCATATGAGTCGTTTTGATATATCATCGCTAGGTCCCTGCAAGCTCACGGAAGCGACTGACATGCCTGTTCCAGTATCTCCGCCGCAGCATCGACATTGCCCATATCTCTAGCCATGACGCCTATTCGTGCGCACGCGGATGCGTTATTGGCATTACAAGCTTTTAAGAAAAACTGAGCGGCAGTACCCTGATCCTGCTGGACGCCGTAACCTCTCACGTATGCCAGACCCGCCTCCTCGCAAAGCACTGCACTGCCTAGTTCGCAGTCCTTTGACGATGCTTTAAATTTCTCGCTGTGGCGGTTTTCTTGATAAAGACCAAAAGCCTTTTTGCACTGCTCGGTGCTACTCTATTGGCACTCTTTTGCGGCAGTTACCAGCTCTTCGCTATCCTTTGGTCTTTCAGGCGCTTTTAGTACCCTTCTAGGCTTTACCTCCCTGCCTAGTCGTTGCCGCCCTCGTAGCAAGCAGATTTAAAAAGCGCCGTCGCGCTTGCGTAATCGCCTTGCGCCTTAGCTTTTAACGCTTCGCCGTAGTCAGCAGACGGATTTGCCTGAGCAAAAGCAACCAAAATGCCGATCGTCGCAGCACTCAAAAGTAGCTTTTTCATAGCGCCTCCTTTAAATAGATTTATAATGAAATTATAGTACGAAAGGATATGGGAGTGTTAAAATTGGCAGTTTTTATTTTAAATTTTATGGTGAAATTTGTGGCTAAATTTGGACTAAATTTAGCTACAAAACAAGGCTTTAAAATTTTAAAATTTAAGGCAAAAGGAATCAGATTTG
This sequence comes from uncultured Campylobacter sp., assembly GCF_937997465.1. Taxonomy (GTDB): domain Bacteria; phylum Campylobacterota; class Campylobacteria; order Campylobacterales; family Campylobacteraceae; genus Campylobacter_A. The sequence goes on from NZ_CALKTQ010000287.1 coordinate 11,821, forward strand.
ACCCTTTTGCCGTTAAATTTAAATAAGCTTTTTGATGACGTCTAGCACGAGATTGCACTTTGGCACGACGGAGCTAGCGTCCATATACTCATTTTTGGTGTGCATATTTCCGCCCGTAGGCCCTAGTCCGTCAATCGTCGGGCAGCCAGCCGAGGCCGTTATATTGCCGTCGCTTAGACCGCCGGCGTCCACCCAGCTCACCTTTGCGCCCGTTTCTTTGGCGACCTCGTCAAAGACCGCTTTGATCCTCGGCAAATTTTGCTCGTCTATCATCGGCGCTTCTTCGTTGATTAGCGTCTTTTTGTGAGTTACGCCGTTTATAAACGGTTTGCTTAGGATTTCATCCAACTTTTTGTTAAAAAACTCGACCGAGGAGGCAAATTTATACCTCATCTCGCAGGTCACGCTGGCAAACTCGGGCACTACGTTGTGCGCGGTGCCGCCGTTTGTGATGATGGAGTTAAAGGTATGTCCCGCCGCAAAATCAGTCAGCTTTGATAGCTCGACTACAAAATTTGCCGCCTCGACGAGCGCCGAGCGACCGAGCTCGGGATGATTGCCCGCATGCGCGCCCACGCCGTGAAAATCTATCACGTAGGTCATTACGCCTTTTCTAGTCGCCACCATCGAGCCGTCCTCGCGAGCAGGCTCCATCACGAGGCAAAATTTGGACTTTCTCGCGTATTCGCGGATCTTTTCTTTGGTGAAATTTGACCCCGTCTCCTCGTGCGAGTTTAGAAACAAAGCGACGTTGATTTTACTAAGATCAAGCTCCTTGATGACGTAGAGCGATAGTAGCGCGCCGCCCTTATCGTCGATGACGCCTAGCGCATTTACCCTGCCCTCGTTCTGAGTAAAAGGGGTGTTTTGCACCGAACCAACGGGAAAAACCGTATCCATATGCGCAACGAAAAGCACGTCGAATTTCGCAGCGTTCGGATTATTTGAGATAAGTAGGCAGTCAGCGACCTTATCGGTGCCAAGCACGACCTTTTCGTGCTTTAGGCCGAGCTTATCAGCTTTATTTATAAACCACTTTGCGACGCTATTTACACCCTCTATGCTAGACGTCGGACTCTCGATATCGGTTAGCTCCTTTAGCTCGGCTAGATATTGTTTCAGCTCCTCTTGTTTCATGGACTATCCTTTTATACGATGAGACTCATTACAAACATAGCCAGATAGGCGTTTAGGATACATATGCCAAACAGCACCAAGTAGTGCTTGCCCGGGATGCCCAGCACGCCTAGCACGCGACCCATATACTGCACCGTAGAGCCTACTAGCGCCATGCCTGGGATCAGTACTGCGATATCGGGAGCCGTTAGAGTGCCGCCCTGAACCAGCGCCACTAGCACGCCAGCAGACCCTCCCCAGCTAAGAAACGCCGCCATGATAACCGCTATCGACTCGCCCGGAAGCCCAAGCGGCAGCATAACAAAGCCAAGATACTTGCCTATGATATCAAGTGCGCCAGAGACCTTTAGGATGTGTATGATAACAAAAGCCATAAGGACGTTTGGGATAGTGTTGTGAACGGCGATATCCCAGCCCTTTCTAGCGCCTTCTACGAAAACGTCGGTTAATAATTTATTATTAGCTTGCTCGCTCATACTTCAGTCTCCCCGTCTTTTACGAATTTTTTGACGTAAAGTCTCATCAAATTTGCCCCAAATACCTTAAACACCAAAATGATTCCCAAGCCAGCCGCGATAGATATAGGTGCTAGGGCTCCGTTTTTGTCCGCAACCAAAAGTAACGGAGCGAAAGATGCTAGGAAATTTGTGATCATCGCGCCTGCGCTAAACTGAAATGCGGCAAATATCAAAAGCTCTTTGTGCGTGATCTTGCCGTCTTGGCGTAAAAACTTTGCCGTAGAGCTACCCGCATCGGTGCTTTGAGTACTAGCTATGAGCGAGATCGAGCAGCATCCTGGGATACCAATGAGAGGCTTTAGCACGGGAGTGAGCCAGCGTGAAGCCGCGTAAAGTGCGTAATATCTCTCAAATATCGCGACGAACCCAAGAGCGAGCATGATCGCAGGAACCAAGCTAAGCGCAAATATAAAACCACCCTTTGCGCTTGTGCCGCCTGCGGTTTTAAACCACTCCGGAAACTGTCCGGTTAGCTTACCGAAATCAAAGATACCGCCTGCGACATCCTTTAAGAAACCGCCGAAAAAGACGATAGCTAGGATCAAGGCAACGGTGCCGATCGCTAGCTTTTTGCCGTCGTTTGCCTCTTGCATAAAGCCTCCTTAAAAATAAAGTAAATACATAGGTAATATACAGTCGCGAACCTTAGGAATGAGTAAAAAGCAGATTAAGATAATGAATAATATTTAGTTCTTTTAGTTAATGTTACTTTTAGATACTTTGATTTAAAAACAATCAAATTTAATAAAAATAATCATAAATTTGCAGCTTTAGCAATACGAACCCAAGGCTTGAAGCGATTTGTTTAAAACAGCGATAGTGTTAAAATTTGACGACGATAAAGCAAGCGGCTTAACTAGTAAATTTAAAGTAGAAATTTGCAAATTTAGCGCAATATAACGCCAAATTTTAACATAGAAAGTCAAGGCAAATATCGCGAGATGATTTATGTTTTCTACATCGCTAGGCTCGTAGCCAAATGGAATAAGTAAATTTCGTCCCAAGCTAAGGCATATAGCCTATCGCAGGGCGAAATTTACGTTCTGCTTGCAGTTTGCGAGCAAAGCGGAGCAAAAATCATTTAAAAGAGCGAGAGACGAACCGCTTTATTTCAGATTATTCAAAGATATTTTTATGCAAGATTTCCTCCAGCACCACCGTCGCGTAGCTTCCTTTTTGCAGCGTGAAATTTATCGTAAAATGAGCCTTTTCCTCGTTGTATTTGTAACCGGCATCCTCTAGATAACACCACGCAAAGCGCCTTGAACCCGTCATTTTGGCTTTAAATTCATTCGCCTGCGCGAAAATTTGATCCTCTACTGCCTTCGCTGCGCCCTGCGCCCCATACGCCTTAGCGCCTGCTATCAGCCCGCAGCTGGTGATATCTCTCGCGTCAAAGCGCGCGCCCTCCGCGTCCAAATCCTCGCATAAAAAGCACTTGCCGTGCGGGTAATGCCCCAAAACTTCGCCCTCAATAAGCTTAAAAAATCTCTTTTGTGATTTTAAATTTTTCAAAATCGCGCCGTCAAGATAAGGGTAAATTTGAGCTAGCTCGCCTAGACTAAAATCCTGTGCAAATCTCGAAATCTCAACGCGTTTGCTAAGCCAGCGGTTAAAAAGATCGCTTTGAAAAGCCGAGATCAAAAAGTCGTTTAGCTTTGGATTTTTGCTCTTTTTGCCGTTTACGGTGCCAGATTTTAGCAGCTCCAGCCCACTTTGCGCATTGTCGCCGTATTTGCCAAAGCGCTGATAGCCAAAGTAGTTAGCATATCCTGCCTCATCTATGTTTCGCACAGCTTGCTCGAGTTTAGCAGCTTCGCTAGGCATCACTTTTTTTAGGCGGATAAAAAAACTATTGCCTTTTAGGTGCCCGATGCGAAGCTTATTGTCGTGCGCGGCGAGGCTTAAAATTTTCATCTTTTCGTGGCTAAAATTTGCAAGTGCGGCCTCAAATTTACGCGGCATCGAGATAAACTGCGTCGTCATGCCCTGCTTGTCTTTTAGCCCCGCGTAGCCAAAATCTCGCATCTTTACGCCGCTAACCTCGCTTAGAGCGTGCAAGGCTTCTTGCGTCGTCATATCTTTTTTGCAAATTTCAACGATGAGGTGCTCGCCCCGCCCGCTAAATGCGTAAAGCGGGATCTCGCGCACCACAAAATCGTCCGAGTTTTTACTAAAATATGCGTTGATAGGCGCGTGAGTGAGCGCGTAAAGAGGTTTAAAAATGGTGGTTTCTTGCATTGCTTTTAAATTTTCCTTTCGTGATTTTGGCAAAGATCGTGATTTTCGTGCGGGTTTTGCGGGCAAGGCTGAGGATTTTAGTGCGGTTTTTCGGACTAAACGTAAATAAAATCTCGTATTCCTCGCCGCTATTTAGCTCCTGTTTGCTTAGCCGCTTGCTAAATTTTACCCCGCAGCGACTCTGCGCGCAAAGCTTGGCTAGATCAGTGCAAAGCCCGTCTGAGACGTCCATGGCGGCGTTTATCTTATCTGCCGCGGCGTAGAAAAATTTATCTTTTAAAACAGGTTTTTTAAAGCGCGAATTTGACGCGACCCGCCCGCCGTTTAGAAGCGTCCTAAGCCCCTTTAGGCTCTGACCTAGCTCGCCCGTAAAAGCGACTAGATCGCCATTTTTCGCGCCGCTTCGCAAAACCGCCTTGCCTCGGAGGCGCGAGATAATCGTGATGCTAAGTAAAATTTTATCGCTACCGATCGTGTCGCCGCCGATGATAGTTATGTCGTATTCATTGCAAACGTCCGCAAATCCTTTACGCAAAGCCGATATCTGCGCCGCGCTCGTTTTTTTTGGTAGCCCAAGCCCCAAAAGCGAAAATTTAGGCTCGGCATTCATCGCGACGGCGTCGGAGAGATTTACGAGCATCGCCTTGCGTGCGATCTCCTCCATACTTAGCCAGCCTGCGCGAAAGTGCGTCCCCTCGCAAAAAAGATCCTTGCTATACACCCACTCTCCGCGCTCATGCGCGACTAAAGCGCCGTCGTCGCCGATGAAGGAGTTGCTAAATTTATCGATTATTAGGCGTTCTTTATCCATTTTGCGATTTTATAAAATTCGGGCTAAAAAGGCGCTTGAAAAACGAATTTATTTAAGCGGCTCGGCAAATTTAACCTCTCAAATTTGCCGAGTTTAAAATCTATCCGAAAATCTCAAATTTGCTAAAAAGCTCCGGCTCATCTTTTACTACGCCACGCCTCACAAGACTAGCCACCACTTCGCGCTCGCAGTCAGTTTGCATAGGCCAGCCACGAGTA
>NZ_CALKTQ010000288.1 GCF_937997465.1 uncultured Campylobacter sp.
CCCGCCTCTATCTTGCTCATGAAAATTTGCAAATTTGGCTCGACGAAGTCGTAAATTTTGATATTTTTCGCCATCGCGATACCGCGCATATATCGCGCTCGCTCAAGGCTAAATTCGCTCAAATTTAAAATCTCTGGCGGAAATAAAATATACCCGCGCTTGATGTAGTACTCGGTGTCCTCGTAGGTAACTTGCATCTGTTTTAGAGCCGAGCGCATGCGGGTGACGTATTTGTTATCAAGACCCAGCATCTCAAGGTTTATGCCGATGACGCCCAGCGGCGTTTTTAGCTCATGCATCGCGTCGTTAAAAAAGTTATTCATATATTTTTTAGCGTCTTTATACGGCTTTATACCGCTAACAAACGACAAATAAAGCGCGAAAAATACGACCACGAGCGCAAAGGCAAGAGTTAGAGCCGCGACGAATAAAATCCTAGCCGCGTTTTGCTTTTTGGCTAGCACCAGATAATAAAACTCGCCGTCCGCGCTAAAATAGGTCTTGTAAAAAAGATGGCCGTTTTCTTGACGGGTGATAAATTTTAAATCGCTCGGGCGCGCGTCTAAATTTGAGACGATCTGCTTTTCTTTGAGATCAAAAACGCCGTATCTATATGTGAGCGAGATAGGCAAAGTCTCGTTTTTATCGAGCGCTTTGCGGATTTTACCCTCGTATTCTAACAGCTCGAACATATTTTTTGAGTATTCGTCTTTGGAGCTTAAATTTATAATCTCGTAGCTTTGAAATATAAACAAAGCCATGATGATAAAAGTGGCTAAGATGGGGATTTTAAGATTTTGAAACATCTATCTTATAGCCTAGTCCGCGCGATGATTTTATAAACTCGGGAGTCGTTTTTTGACGGATTTTTAGTATGTGCATGCGTACGTCGGCTGGATCGATCTCCTTGTCGTTCCACACCTCGGCTCGCAACCTTTCGATACCGACAAAGCTATTTTTATGAAACAGCAAACACTCGATGATACCAAATTCCCTCGTACTTAGCTCAACCGCTTCGCCTTTAAATTTAAGCCGCTTTTTGGCGGTATCGAGACTAAAGTTTTCATCGATCGCGATCAAGTTTTTATCGTCTCTGCCGTGATATTTTCGCATTAACTCGTTTACTCTAAATTTGAGCTCGGCTAGCTCAAAGGGCTTTTTTAGATACTCGTTACAGCCCAGCTCGTATCCGACCGCCATATCGTCTATATCCACGAGCGAGGTCATTATCATTATGGGCGTTTCACAGCCGATATCTTTGGCGTATTTTATCACCTCGTGTCCGCTGATATGCGGGACCTTGATGTCAAGTATCAGCAGGTGATAAAAGCCCGCCGCTATCTTATCGCAGGCGACTTTGCCGTCAGGCGCCTCATCGACCTCGTAGCCTAGGCTTTCTAGGTATTCGCTAACGCTCTCACGATATACAAAGTCGTCTTCAAGCAGTAAAATTTTCATAAATTCTCCGAATTTTATCGCAATATTTTAAGGGAGATGATAGCTAAAAATGATTTTGGATCGTCTGAATTTAAAAAGGCTCGGCGAGTTTACCGAGCCTAATGCGTATAGTTTAGTCTAAATTTCACGCGCCCGTGAAAACTTGACCGGCATAAACTATATAGTATCTTAGCATAACGACGCCGCAGATAACCACAAGCGAGTTTGCTACGATGTAGCCCACTCTATACGCGTGATTTTTAAGAGCCGTTAGCGCTATGGTGATAGGAGTCAAAAGTCCGATACCCACGACGCCTATCCAAAAGATTAGCGCGTATTGTCCCGTGCTTAGAGCTTGTTTAGCTGCAACCGCGCTCGCTCCGCCTTCGAAATATAGTCCCAAAAATAGTATAGCTATAAGCGGTATCTCGAAAAGTACGGCGCGCAAGTCCATAACCAAAAGATACTTCACGTTGTCTTCGTTAAGAAGGTGCTTGAAGCACAAAAGTCCGACCAAGATGTTTGTCGCTACGCCTGAGCTAAAGCCTGATGTTAGGAACAAGATCGGCAAAATCGGTGTGTTCCAAAGCGGAAGCTTCGTAATCGCGCTAAGCAAAAAGCCTGTATAGATACCAACGCCGATCGCAAGGCCGAAAAGCGCCATCTCGACTATCTTTGAAAGAGGCGCAAAAGAGCGAATCAGTCTAGAAATAGGACGTAAAATCGCTAAAATTTTATACTTTTCTATCTCTTCTTCGAAAATAATCATCGCAAAAAGATAAGCTAGCGGCGTATAAAGCAGCAATAACGCAACGCCGATAGACATAACCGAACCAAAGTTATACTTAATCAAAATCCAGTAAAAGCTAAGCGGCTTGCCAAGGTCAAGCACCAAAAGCGCAAGTCCCACAGTGATCGTTATAGGAGCTACTAGAGCGCCCGCCTTTACCATCGCGTCCCAGATGCTGCCGTCTTGTTTTTTGTGGTAGTTCCACTTAACAAGCAATGCAACCATCATCGCGCCTGCGGACAAACCCGCCAAAAATAGATAAACCGCTATCGGCCACGGCCAGTAAATTTCATTATATTGCGCTACGCTTCCCCACATATTATTCATGGCTTCCTCCTTTGCGGTTAGCTATCATAGCAAGCTTCGGTTTGGTTTTAAGCTCGGCTTTAGGATAGTAGTGAGCTTTGGTATTTAAAATTTTACTTACTTCGCTGTTTGGATCGTTTATATCGCCAAATGCCAAAGCGTCGGTCGGACAAACGGTCACGCACGCAGGCTGCTCGCCAATACTCACTCTAGTCTCAAAGCAAAACGTACATTTGCCTATCTCGCCGGTTTTTGGCTCGACGTAGCGAGCGTCGTAAGGACAGGCTAGGATGCAGTATTTGCAAGATACGCAAGTAGAGTGATCTAGCAGTACTATGCCATCGCTCGTCTGAAAGCTAGCTCCCGTAGGACAAACCGCCACGCACGGAGCGTCCTCGCACATCACGCAACTATGTCTGCTAAAGTCGGTTTTTAAATTTGGAAATTTGCCCTTTATCTGCGAATGGACTTGAAGTCTAAAAACGCCTCTAGGCACTTCGTTTTCGCTCCTGCAAGCCACCGAGCACGCTTGGCAGCCTATGCAGAGGTTTTCGTCATGTATCATTCTATACGCTTTTTTCATCTTTTTTCCTTTACGCTTTTATTATCTTGACGCCGACGTTTCGCACCATCGTAGAGGCGACGGGGCCGATCACGGTAGGATCTAGCAGCTTGCTTTGATTCGTTCCTACGCCGTTCGTACGCTTTAGTCCCGCGCTTTCGTGACCAAAACCGTGATAGACGAAAAGCGTATCCTCCCTGATGCCTTCAGTCAGCATCACGCTTGCTTTTTCTTTTGCGGTTTTGCTTTGAAGGGTTATCTTATCGCCGTCTTTTAGCCCGTATTTTTTCGCGGTATTAGGGTGTATCCAGACGGGCGCGCTACTCATCAGGTCGTTTAAAAATTCGACGTTTTGCGTGTGGCCGTTGGTGTGTATCGGCGTTTTGCCGCTCATTAGGCAAAGCTCCTCGCCGAAAAATACGTCCATGCCCTCGGCGTTTAAGCAGCCGTATCCCGGAAACTGCTTTTCGACCTTTTCGCTAAAGAGCTCGATCTTGCCGCTATCGGTTTTAAATTTGACCTGCGACTCCATCAGCC
>NZ_CALKTQ010000289.1 GCF_937997465.1 uncultured Campylobacter sp.
TCTAGTCAAATTTAACGTTTTCAAATTTTACGGCACACAAAAATATGAAAAATTAGTTCAGAAATAGACAAATAACAGCCTCGCAAGCCAAATTTACATCCACAGCAATACGCCGTAAAATACTCAGTTTTAGTCAAATTTTATTTCTTGCTCAGCAAATCTCTCAGGCTTTCCTGCACGTCTTTACCGCGCAGCATCGCCGCGACCTCGTTTACTATCGGCGTATAGATGCCCTTACCGGCGGCGATCTTTTCTATCGCGTACGAGGTATCCACGCCCTCTGCGACCTCGCCTAGATCGTTTAGGATTTTGTTAAGGCTCTCATTTTTAGCAAGCCCCAGACCCACGCGGTAGTTGCGCGATAGTACGGACGAAGCCGTGAGAAATAGATCACCCGCTCCGCTAAGCCCCAAAAAGGTCTGCTGCTGTGCGCCGAAATACTCGCCAAACCTCGCCATCTCGACAAGTCCGCGCGAGATGAGGCTGGCGCGAGCGCTGTTACCAAGCCCGAGTCCGTCGCAAATACCGCCCGCGATAGCGATGACGTTTTTGTATGCGCCTGCGATCTCAGCTCCGATAACGTCGCTGCTGGCGTAGGCTTTGATATTTTGCGGGAAAAGCGCTGAAATCTCGCGGGCAAGGGCTTCGTTTTTGGAGTTTATCACGAGCGCGCACGGAAGATTGTTTTGTATCTCTTTGGCAAAGCTTGGACCCGATAAAAAGGCCAAATTTGCCGCGCTAACGTGCTGTTCGTAAATCTCATCTAAAAATCGTAAACTCGAAGTCTCAATACCTTTTGAGGCGACCAAAATTTTCTGTCCAAAGTTTTTAAAATGCTCTTTTAGCCAACCGCTAACGGACTGAGAAGGTATGGCAACGACGAGCAAATCGCGCTTTAGCGCCTCGTCTAGACTCACAAAATGCGAACCCTCAAGCTGCCTGCGCGAGGTGATAACGCAGTCGTTTCTTTGCGAAAGCGCATGAAAAAGCGCGCTACCCCACTTCCCCGCTCCGATGATGGCTATTTCCATTTTTTCTCTTTTTCGTGATTTACGTTTATTTTAGCTAAATTGACAGACCCACTCGCAAGTCCAAACCTTACTTTTGCAAAAATTAAACGGATTAAAATTTGACCACGCCGCCAAATAACAGCGCAAGTAAAATTTAACCTAATTTTTCTTTTAAAAGCTCATTTACTTTTGCGGGATTAAACGCACCCTTGCCCTCTTTCATCGTCTGACCGACGAAAAATCCAAAAAGCTTATCCTTGCCGCTTTTATACTCGGCGACCTTATCGGCGTTCGCGCTTAAAATTTGATCTATTATTGCTACGATAGCCGAGTCGTCGCTGACTTGTTTTAATCCCAATTTTTCGATGACGGCGTCTACGCTACCCTCGTTTTCCATAAGATAGTCAAGCACCTCTTTTGCCGCCTTAGCGCTTATCGTACCGTCTTCTATGCGGCGTAAAAGCTCTATCATTTTAGTTGAATTTACTGGCGATGTCTCGATCGTAGCACCGTTTTTTAGACGACCCAAAAGCTCGACGATGAGCCATGTTACGGCAAGCTTCGGCGATATTTTAGCCTCCACGAGCTCTTCGAAATACTTCGCCGTCTCCACGCTGCTAGTTAAAATCAGCGCGTCGTCCTCTTTGACGCCAAGCTCGCGTCCGTATCTAGCAACCTTTTGTTCGGCAAGCTCGGGGATCTTGATTGCTTCGTTATACATCTCCTCCGGGATCTCGACGGGCAACAGATCAGGATCGGGGAAATATCTATATTCGGCGCTATCTTCCTTGCCTCGCATAGAGCGCGTGACTAAATTTACTGTATCAAAAAGGCGCGTTTCTTGATAAACTTCCTCGTCGTATTTGCCGTCTTCCCACGCCGCGCTTTGACGCTCGACCTCGTAGTCGATCGCTTTTTGGATAAATCTAAACGAGTTTAAATTTTTAATCTCGACGCGCGTGTAAAGCTTGCTGTCGCCCTTTGGACGGATGGAGACGTTAGCGTCGCAACGGAAGCTTCCCTCTTGCATATTGGCGTCGCTAATGTTTAAAAACCTCAAAATAGAGTGTAGTTTTTTTAGATACGCGACTGCCTCGTCGGAGCTGCGCAGATCAGGCTCGCTCACGATCTCAAGCAGCGGCGTGCCGGCGCGGTTTAGATCAACTAGGCTCTGTCCGCTCTCGTGGATATTTTTGCCCGCGTCCTCTTCAAGGTGCGCTCGAGTGATGCCGATGCGCTTTTTCTCGCCGTTTACGTCGATAAAAAGCTCGCCTTTTTCCACTATCGGTATCTCAAACTGCGAAATTTGATAAGCCTTTGGAAGGTCGGGATAAAAGTAGTTTTTACGGTTAAAAACAGAGCGTTTATTTATAGTCGCATTTACCGCTGCGCCAAAGCTTATCGCCTTTCTCACGGCTTCTTTGTTTAATACCGGCAAAGATCCAGGTAGCGCCAGGCAGGTTGGACAAACGTGCGTATTTGCCTCATCGCCGAAGCTCGTGGAGCAAGAGCAGAAAATTTTAGTTTTTGTATTAAGCTGGGTGTGAACCTCAAGCCCGATAACGACTTCAAACATAATTTGCCTTTTATTTAAAATTTAGGGCTTATTTTAGCAGGATTTTTATTTAAGTTAGATAAAAAGAAGGGGTTGCGCCCGCCGATTTTTAGCGTATTTTAGCTGGCGGACGCGTAAATTTAAATTTTAGTGCTCGTCGTGGCTGATCAAGATCGCGCCGGCAAGATACACGTAAGTAAGAATCATAAAGATAAATGTTTGCAAGCACGCCATAAACGTAAGTAAAACAAACGCCGGAAGCGCAGCGTATGACGCAAGAGCAAGTACGACCAAAAGGAATAAATCATCGCCCTTGATGTTACCGAAAAGTCGGAAAGAAAGCGATACGACGCGAGATAAATGTGAAACGATCTCGACGATAAACATTATCGGAGCTAGCCATTTATTAGGCCCCATGAAGTGAGCAAAATACTTAACCACGCCGTTTACGCGGATACCTTCGTAGTGGTAAAACACGAAAACTACGAGCGCTAGAGTAAGGGTCAAATTTAAGCTCGAGGTCGGAGCCTCAAATCCAGGTATTATGCCTATTATGTTACTTACAAATACGATCAAACCGATGGTGGCGACTAGCGGTAGGTATTTTCTAGATAGCGCTTCGCTGCCTAGCACGTCCTTGCCCATGGATACGACGCCTTCTAAATACGCTTCGAGGATGTTTTGCGTTCCGCGAGGTACGAGTTGCAAATTTTTAGTTGCAAATTTTGCCACGATAAGCACGATAATCGCGACTAAAACGAGATGTCCCGCGTAATTTACCGCGTGGATAACGTGCTCATTGTCGGTAAACAAAGAAGCGATCCAACCTGTAAACAAAAACAAATTTTCTTGCATGAATTAACCTTAGATTTATGAAATTTAACGGCAATTTTATCCAAATAAACGTTAAAAGTTTTTTAAGCTTACCTCAAATTTCGCCCAAATTTTAGCTTTTTTGTAAAATTTAATCCAAATTTCGTCACTGTTTTTTTAAAATCCCGCTTATGCGAAAAATCTATCGTAAACGAGCTTTAATATCGTCGCGCCCACGACGGCTAGAAACACAATTCTAACAAATTTAACGTCCTTTTTCATGACCATATTTGAACCGAAATAAGCGCCCAAAACCTGTCCCGCTCCCATCAAAAGCCCGACCGCCCAAAGTATCTGTCCGCCCGCGATAAAGACGGCAAGAGAGACGATGTTGCTGGTAAAATTTAGGATTTTCGTATGCGCGACGGCTTTTTTCATATTTAGCCCGATGAGCGCAACCATCGCAAACGTCCAAAAACTGCCCGCTCCAGGCCCGAAAAATCCGTCGTAAAAGCCTAAAATTAGGCCAAATATCACATAAAAGGCTCGCGCATTCATACGGGCGGCCCTATCCTCGTCGCCGACTTTTGGCATCAAAAGCGTATAGATGAAAATCGCTATCAAACAAAACGGGATAATAACGCGCAAAAACTCGGCGCTCAAAAACAATATAAGCACCGTACCGACGCACGCGCCGATAAAGGTAAAAACGATGCCGATAAAAACTTCGCGGAAATTTATCATGCCTTTTCGGGCGAAATTTAACGCCGCGGTGAAGCTACCGAAAGTACCTTGAAGCTTGTTCGTCGCTAGCGCCATGTGAGGCGGCACGCCCATCGCCATGATCGTGGGTAGCGCGATCAGTCCGCCCCCGCCCGCGATCGCATCTACAAAACCTGCCGCAAAGGCCGCCGCGAAAAATATCAAATACGCCGTAACGCCGAAATCAAAGTCCATTTTCGCCCCTTCAAAAAGCAAAATCATACTACGAAAATTTTAAAAAATTTATAAAAACTCGGCTTTTTGTTTTACTGCGGTTAAAATTTAATAAAACGGTGAGTAAATTTTGCCGAGCATGTTTAAATTTAGCAGTTTGGGTTGCGGTGCATTTTGTAAAATTTGCCGGCGCAGTCGGCGATTTTATTTTAAAATTTTAGAATAAATTTCGTAAATTTAGATACCGAAATTTGAGTCAAATTTGATAAGGGTAAATTTGACATCGTTTTTAAAATTTCATTTGTAAAACACGATGATAAAATTTATATTTAAAAAGTGTAGGTTTAAAAAGCAGGCTATCAAATTTAACGTCCAAAACGCCTTTAGAGCAAATTTAAATCACATCAAATTTGAGTAAAAAAAGAAAAATCCGCCGACTGCCGAGAGCGGCAAATCGGCAAATTTGGGATTATTTTATAACGCCGCAAACCATTCTAGCGCCGCCGCCGCCAAGAGGCTTTGGATGGTCGCTGTGGTTATCGCCGCCTACGTGAACCATCAGCGAGTGGCCCTTTAGCTCATCTAAGCTCTTGATTTTCGGGGCTAGCACCGGATAGACCGCATTGCCCTCGGCATCGACGAAAAGCGCAGGCAGATCGCCCTTGTGGCCACTATCATCCCAAGCAAACGAGTGCTTTTTGGTATCGCTTGGATCCCAGTGGCCGCCCGCTTTCATGCCTAGACCCTTCTCATTTGCGCCGCAGTCGGCGTTTTGATGCACATGAAAGCCGTGCGCGCCGCTAGCAAGACCTTTTAAATTCGGGAAAAACGCCACGCCGTAGTTCGTCTCGACCGCTACGACCTCGCCGACAGTTACGTTGCCCTTCTCGCCCAGCTGCTCCATAGTGATGACGAGGTGCTTGCCCGTCTTAGGGTCAAAATTTTGCATATCGCCGTGCTCGTGAGCGATCAAGGCGCTTGCGACTAAAATTGATGAAATTAGAAATTTCTTCATGAAAAATCCTTTAAAATGAAATGTGAGTGCAATTTTATCCAAAAATACTTAAAAAATAATTTTTCTTATTTAGATAAATTTCGCT